>DAOSOK010000008.1 GCA_035373905.1 Candidatus Ozemobacteraceae bacterium
TTAGGCACGCCGCCAGCGTTAGTCCTGAGCCAGGATCAAACTCTCCACGAAAATTTTTCAAAAACAGATTCTTGCGAATCCGCCTTTTATCAACTCATGGAGTTTTATATCCCGAATTACTTCGGTCTAACAAACTCAACTTCCTTGGCGTAATCTTGCGATCACGCTCGGAAGCCCACTTGGCGTCTTCCTTGGTCCCTCGATCTTATTCTCAATGAGCTCCGGTCTTTCGATCGGTTCCTTCGGGGCTTGCGGCCTCGTTGGTAGGGTTATATTACCAGCTTCGGCTTCCCGAGTCAACTACCTTTTTTTAATTTTTTTCGGCCTGCGACCGGGGTTTGCGGTGTACCAGTATACAGTTCATACAGGAGATAGGAAACGTCTGTGGGGAGGGAGAGAGCCACCCCATGCAGGTTTTGCAATTTCTTCAGTACTTGCGGCACCCTATTCCTTCCATCCGTCCGTCATGGTCTGCAAAAATTGTTTCAGGATTTCCCTCATTTTCCAGAGGGCGTTCTTGCGTATCGGAGCGTGATGCCGTTCCGGAATGCGACGATCTGGGCGAGGATTTCGAGAGCGATCTCCTCGGGGGTCGTGCTCCCGAGATGGATGCCGATGGGCGCGAAAATGTTCTCGACCCGCTTCGGGTCGGCTCCCGATGCCAGTATGCTCTTTTTCATTTCCGCGACTTTCCTGGCCGAGCCGATCATCCCCACATATTCGGCCGGCGATGCGACGGCCTGCTCCAGCACTTCGAGATCGTGCAGGTGGCCGGGCGTGACGATGACGACGGCATCCGTCGCCTCGACGCCGATCGCCGCGACGCTCCCCGGGTAGGGGCGGCAGATCACGTGCTCGATCTCGGGAAACCTCGACGCATCGGCGTATTCCGGCCGGTCGTCGACGAGCGCCACATGAAAACGCATCTGGGAAGCAAGCCGGGCAAGGGCGAAGCCGATATGCCCGCCGCCAAAGATGACGATCCGGTTCCGGTCCGCCATGTATTCGAGAAAAACCTTCACGTTGCCGCCGCAGACAGGCTCGCCGCTGTCTATCTCGTTCGAGAGATCGTAAGAAAGCAGTCTCGTTCCGCCCCGCTCCGGGAACAGTTCCAGCGCGGCCCTTCTGGTCCGCTCCTCGTTGATACCGCCCCCGACCGTTCCGGCCGTCCGGCCGTCCTCGAAGACGATCATGCGCTGTCCCGATTTTCCAGGGCTGCTGCCGTCAACTTCGACGACAGTGCAGAGCACGAACGGTTTGCGACTGTTGAACGCTTCCTGAAGTTCCCTGAACAATTCCGTGGCCATGCGAACATTCCTTTCGATGTCGGATCCGCCTCATGCGGTCGTATCGTTTCTGTCCCGAATTGTAAATACTCGCTTTCCCAGAATCCAGCAATACTTTCATCTTCCTTCGAGTCATCCGCAGATCACGCAGATGGCGGAGATGTCGCCATTCGCTATTGAATAGGCATATTTATATTATAAAGGCACGACCGGGCCTTTATTTCTCATTTTCCGAATCTTCGAAAAATGTCCCGGAGAGGGCTTTTTCTCGTTCAAGGCTCTTTCCCGAAGGCGGTTTTTCGAGAAAGGCAACAGAAGCGTCAAGAAAACCCTTCGATGCGCCGATAACTTCCCTGATCGGTAGAAATCGTATTCGGAGGCATCATGAGCGCCCACCCCCTGTTCGCGTCACCGGAGACCGTCCGCTCCGTTCCCGGCAATGCCGGATTCATCGAAACGCCCCTTGGAGCGGTTCCCCGCATCTACGACGAATTCTGGACCGCGAAACAGCGCCAGATGCACTCGCTGCATTACGCCCTTTCGTATCGGGCCTCGTTCAAACCCGAGCTGCCCGACTACTTCATCCGAAAGTTCACGCGGCCGGGCGACGCCGTCGGCGACCCGTTCGGCGGCCGCGGCACGACGTTGCTCCAGGCGAACCTCCTCGGCCGGCGCGGCCACAGCAACGATGTGAACCCGCTTTCAGAGCGCATCGCCCGGCCCAAGGTCAATCCCGTGACGGTCGAAGCGGTCGAACGCCGTCTGCAGCAGATCCCGCTCGAGGCCCCCCGCGATCTTTCCCGGGAAGAGGATCTCAGCATGTTCTATCATCCGCAGACCTACATGGAGCTTCTGAATCTGCGGGATTATCTGAAAACGCACCGGGATGCGACCGACCGGTTCATCGAGATGCTTGCGCTCTCCCGCCTTCACGGTCATTCGCCGGGCTTCTTCTCAGCCTACTCGTTCCCGCAGATCTCGATTCCAAAGGCGAACCAGGTCAAGATCAACCGCACGCGGGGCGCGGATCCCGAGTATCGCGACATCGCTTCCCGCATCGTCAAGAAGGCGAAGAGCGCGCTGAAAGACGGACAACTCGACGAGATCAGGCAACATGGGAAAAACACCGTCATCACGACGGGCGATTCCCGGAACCTGAAGGGATGGGCCGACCACAGCGTCGATCTGATCGTCACCTCGCCCCCGTTTCTCAACACGGTCGATTACGTGCAGGATACCTGGCTCGAGACCTGGTTCTGCGGCATCGACTCGCAGAAGCTCGAGAAGGTCGTCGTCCAGACGCCCGATCTCGGGGAGTGGATGCAGTTCATCTCGGACACGCTCGCGGAGCTTCACCGCGTCGTGAAGAAGGGCGGCCTGGTGGCGATGGAAGTTGGCGAGGTGCGATATCAGGGCGAGCTGATCAACCTCGACGAGGCAGTTGTCAACCTGACGTGCAGCAAGAAATACAACGCCGGCCAGTTCAAGGTCGTCGAAGTCTACGTGCAGAGTCAGGAGTTCACGAAGCTGGCCAATTGTTTCAAGGTCACCAACAATCTTCTGGGAACGAACACGAACCGGATCGTCCTGATGGAAAACATCTAGGAGGCAAACAGATGAGAATCACACCCCTCGATATCTACCAGCGCGAGTTTTCGCGCAAGAAGATCGGCGGTCTCGACGAGAACGAGGTCTACGACTTTCTGAAGAAGGTCGGACGCGAATACGAGGCCGTCTACGCCGAGAGCAAGGACCTGAAAGACCAGGTCGAGCGCCTGACGGCCCAGATGAAGGATTATCTCGAGCTCGAGAAGACGCTCAAACAGACGCTCATTTCGGCCCAGAAGGCGTCAGGTGACCTCAAGAACAACGCCGAGAAGGAAGCCGAGCTGATCGTGAAGGAAGCCGAGATCCAGGCCGAGCGCATTCTCGACGAGGCGCGGTCCGAATCCGAGATGGTCGGCAAGGAGATCCGCGAGCTCAAGCGCCAGAAACGCATGCTCAAGGTCGAACTGAAGACGGTTCTCGAATCGTATATGGCGATGCTGACCGAGGATGGGCCTACGCCCATCAGGGCCGTCCCTTCCGTTTCCAAGGCTCCGGTCGCGGAAGCCGCCTGACGACCCGCAATGACGCTCGCCTGCCTGCGCCCGCACGCCCGCGGAACGTCCCTCAGCGTTCAGGCGGCGCCGCGGGCGTCACGGTCGGAAATTGTTGACATCAGCGGGGATCGTTGTAAAATGAGAATCAAGGCGGCTCCTGTCGAGGGGGAAGCCAACGAGGCTCTGACGGCGTTCATCGCCAAGACGTTCGGCATCACCAAGCGTCAAGTATCTCTGGAACACGGGGCTCGCGGCAAGCAGAAAACGTTCGTTCTTGCCGGCATCGCCCCGGAAACGGTTGAAATCATTCTTCGGCGTGCGGTTGAAGAATCCGCGCCGGACAAGGAGAGGGCATGAAAATCCAGTACTGGCTCTGGGCGTTATGGGGAGCCATGTTTCTGTCGATGCTCCTGAAGTGGAAGATCGACACCTATATGGTCGTGGCCCTCATCATTCTTCCCATCCTGATCGTCCTCATGGAAATGAAAGACGAGATTTCCGCTCTCCAGGAAGAATCGAAGCACCAGCGGAAGTTCGTCATGGACCGCTTCGCCGTCCTTTCCGACAAGCAGAAAGACCTCGCCAACCAGTTCGAGAAGAAGGTCGTCGTCGACTTCGCCGAGTTCGCCAAGAGCAACCCGCCTCCCGAAAAGGAGCAGCGGCCGCCCGCGGGCAACAAGAAGAAGAAGTCCGGCAAGCGGCCGGAAGCCGGCGAAGAGGCCGGCGGCGAGGCCCAGGCAGATCAGTCCGTCGATCTCGCCGAAGCGGACGAGAGAGACGCCGAGAAAAAAGAAGCCTGACAGCAAGACTGTTTTCCAGCGAGAATCCCCGGTCACGACGCCGGGGATTCGTTCTTTTCGTGCAGCACGCGGTACAGCCGTTTTCTTGACACCCTCCGGGATCATCCGTATAGTTACAGTATATGCCCCGCACTCGGGGCCAAGGACGGCATCATGCGCTTACGACACATCATGATCTCACTCGTCATTCTCACGGCCGTGCTGTTTGCTGCGGCTCCGGCCGATGCATGGGGCGGTCGCACGCACCGCAAGATCACTTCCGACGCCTATTTCATCATGCCGGCCGCGTTCCGCGCCTTTCTCGGGGCGACGGGCACGGGAGCGAGCGCAAAGAATCCCGCGCTCAAGCCGCTCCTGCAGGCATCCGTCGAACCCGACACCACCCTGAAGGATTTCAGGAACCATGTGTTTCACATTCACGGCAGCGACATGGGCAACGGTCCGTTCAAGGTCGAACAGCTTGCGAACGAGATCGTCGACGACATCAAAAGCAAAAAGTCGCGGGCGACGATCATCCAGAAGCTCGGCTGGCTGAGCCACTACGTCTCTGATCTCGTTCAGCCGCTTCACACCGGCATCGTCGTCATCGACGGCATCGAAGAAAAGCCGTATCACGCCGCCTCCGAGCGGGATATCAACGAGAACGTCCATCTGTTCGGCGTTTCGTTCGAAGGCTGCAGGAAGGTCGAGCGTCTCAGCGCCCTGATGGTATACTGGTCGCTATGGGCAAACAAGTATTACGACGCGATGATCGAGTATTACACGCCGGGAAACCTCAACCAGAAGAAAGGGCGGGCCATCGTCGCCTCCTGCTACTCACGGGCCGTGAACAACATCGTTCTGATGTGGTATACCATCTGGGCCCGCGCCGGCGGCAAGATCAATCCGAGCATCGACGCCCGGCCGAAGTATTTCCCCCCAAATACCGACAAGAACGAGATCTCCCTCCCGCACTCGACCGCCGAGATCGACGAACCCGACGAGGAGGCAGCTCCGGCTCCGGCTTCTGAATGATCTTTCCCTTCAGCCGCCTGTCGGCTCCCATCGAAACCATCGCGTTCCCGAACGGCCTCCAGCTGGTTCTTCACCCGTTTCCGTCGCCCGCCGTGGGTTTCGCCTGCCTGATCCGGAGCGGACCGATCTTCGAAACCGCCACGAACAGCGGCGTGTCGCATTTTCTCGAGCACATGCTGTTCCGCGGAACCCCCGAATACCCAACGTCATCCGAGTTGAGCTGCGCGCTCGACCGGGTCGGCTCGGAATCGAACGCGGCGACGTTTTCCGACATGACGATCGTCTCCTGCAAGGTGCTTCCAGAGTCGCTGGAAGAAGCCATGCGTCTGATCCATCGCATGCTGACCGCGCCGACGTTCAACGGGCTGGCGGCCGAGCGGCGGATCATCCTCGAGGAGTGTCTCGAGGACGAGGACGAAGAGGGCCAGGTGACCGCGATCGACCAGCTTTCTTCGCAACTCATGTATGGCGACCATCCGTATGCCCTGCCGATCCTGGGCACGCCCGAAACGGTGAAACGCATCAGACGGCATCATCTCGAGGCGCACCTGCACGATCATTACAGGCCGGAATCCGTCGTCGTCTCGCTGGCGGGGGGCTTCGATCTCCGAAAGGCCCGAGCCGCCGCCGGGAAGGTGTTCGGGAAATGGCAGCCGGCGCCCCTTCTGCGCGCTCCCGAGCGCCCCGGGCCCGTTCCCGCGTTGAACGGCCCGCGGATATTGTGCGTCGATTCACCCCGAAGCCAGGTTCAAGCGCGGGTTTCCTTCAGAGCGCTCGCCTTCAACGAACCCGATTTTTACGTGCAGAAATCTCTCGTACGCATTTTGGATGCCGGCTCGGGATCGCCCCTGCGACAGGCGATGCAGGATTCGAAGGGGTTCTGCTATTCACTGAGCGTCGGTACCGATTCCTACGAGAACGCCGGCGCGATCCACATCGACTTTTCCGTTCAGCCGGACGTTCTCGAAGACGCCGTCGGAGAATGCCTCCGGGTGATGGCGCAGATCGCGAAAGCCCCGCTCGGAAAGGACGTCGTGGACCACATGCTGTACCAGTATGTGAAGGCGAAACGGTTCGCCTCGACCGACGTCTGGGATTTCTCCGGTCGATACGCCTTCAGGGCGCTGTATCCGTCGCCGATCAGCTTCGCCGAGGAGTTTGCTGCGACCCAGAAGCTCCGGCCGGCGGACATTCATGCCATGGCGTCACGCCTTCTGCGCCGGGCGCATCTCGGCGTGACGCTCGTCGGCGACATTTCAAAAGCCCGCGCGGCGCGGGTGAAAAAACGATTACGAAGCTTCCCGGAGTAACGGGAGCCGCACCCCTCACTTTTTGATCCTGTCCACCTCGGTCGTTGAGGGCGTCTCCTGGACGATCTTGTGCAGGGCCGTTTTCCGCTTCCTTTTCACCGCGGGTTTCAACACAGGCTCCGGCTCTTTGGTCGCGACATTCCTGTCGTTCACTGACTTGCTCTGGGACGTCATGCTCATCGGGGAATTCGGAGCGCTCATTCCCTTGATTCCGGCAGAGTCGGGCTTGTACGGAACATAATGGACGATCGTCCGCCACTCCCCGTTGATGAGGACCCTGGTTTCGACGGCCCGCATTTCGACGAGAGGCGTAGCGGTCGCAATCTGCCCGGTTTTCACCTGTTCTGGCTTGAGGTCGGCCGACATCCGCGAGGCCTCGTCGAAAGATCCCGGGACGGCGGCGACAGCGACGGACCAGCCGGCCGCCCACAGCGCGCATGCGGCAACACATCCAATTATATATTTATCAGTATTATATTTTCCGGACATCCTTCCCTCCGGTTCCGGGAACCGGGGGCGGCGGCCAGTGCCGCCGCCCCCTCGTCGCGCGTTCTCAGTTGTCGCCCATCGAGCCGGCCGGCTGGGCGGTTTCCTGCGGGTTGGCGCCCGTTTCGACCGTCGTCCCCGTCGCCGTGTCGGCTGGCGTTGTCGCCGCTTCGGTTGCAACCGCCGCTTCCGTGCCCGACGCCGGTTCCACGGCGGGCTTGTAGACGACGGGAGGCTGGGTGATCTTCTTCACGAGCGCCTGGAAGTCTTCGTTGTTGATCACCTTGTCGCCGTTGATGTCGAACTGGGCGAGCCAGGGAGAACTGACCTTGATCCCGTTCTTTCCGGCACGCTGGACGACGTGAGCCAGCTTGAGAAGGTCGGCCCAGCCAAGCTTCCCGTTTCCATTCAGGTCGCCGGGAATGTAGGTGGGATCGGCCGGGAACACGGTGCGGCCGCCGAACACGGCTTCACGCAGGAACTGGAAGTCGCTGATCGTGATCCTGCCGTCGCCGTCGAGATCGGCATTGGCAAGAGTCGACGCCTTGCGGCCGAGGTGGAGGACCAGCTTCGCCAGGTCTTTCCGGTCGATCTTGCCGTCACCGTTGACGTCGCCAAGCTTCGCCGTCGCTTTTTCCATGGCAGCGATCTGCTCGTCGATGCGGGCGTTTTCCTGCCCGATCGCGGTCTCTGCTTTCAGCAGGGCGGCGAGCTGCTCTCTGAAAGCGATCATCTGCTTGGGGTCGAGAGCGTTGAACGTGCCGGCGTTCATGAAGTCTGCTTCGACGCCGTCGAGATTCTTCGCCATCTCGGCGCTCAGCTTGTCGAGTTTCTCGTTGAGGGCGCGGATGCGCTTCTTCGCATCTTCCGAATACGGCTTCTTCGCGAGCAAGTCCAGAAGCTCTTTCTGGAGGGCGGTGATTTCCTTCTGCTGGGCGGTGAGCTTGTTCATGCGGTCGCTCAAACCCTGCCAGGAGTGCTCGGCCTTCTCGGCCAGGGCAAGCAGGCCCTTCCGGACGGCAGCCTCGCCGTCTTTGATCTGGGCCTGGATCGCCTGCTGAGCCTTTTCTGCGGCCTCGACGTTCGCCGTCAGCTGGGGGTTCAGGATGATGCCGTCGTATTTCTTGTCGTCGAGGAGCTTCTTGTGAGCGGCGTTTTCCTTCTCGATTTCCTTGCGGCCGGCGGCGATCTTTTCGTTCAGCGCCTTGATCCGTCCCTGGAGTTCCTTGAGGGCGTCGGGGGTGATCTTCTTGCTGCTCTGGAGAAGCTCGTCAACCATCTTCTGTTTCTGGGTCGTCAGGTCGAGAACGTCCTTCTCGATCTTCGCCACGGCATTCTGATGGTTGCGGATCGCCTTGTAATACTCGTTCCGGGTCTCTTTCCGGATATCATACCGGGACGCAAGCTCGACGAGATTGCCGACGTTCACGCCCGCCGCCTTCCCGGCTTCGTATCCGGCTCTGATTTTGTTCGCGGCGACCATGTAATAGCCCTGGCCGTTCAGGCCGGCTGCGTTGGCCGTGTAGGCTTGGACGATGTGGTTCTTGTAGACATCGGGCTCCTTGTCCTTGATCGAATCGAGCCACCGGGTGAACGCGACCGCCGAACTGCGGAGTCCGGCATAATCCTTCTGACGCTCCATGTCGTCGAGCCGTTTTGCCCAAATGCCAGCCTGTTCCTTGGGGGTGACGCGCACGAACTCGGCAGCCATTTTCTTCTCAACGTCGTCCGCGTCGGGCTTGCCCTCGTCTTCCCTGATATCCGTCTCTTCCTGGGCGGCCGGAACGAGAGCGGCTTCGGCGCCCGCCGTTTCCTCGCAGAACGAGGCCGTCGACATGCTCAGCAGTGTCGCCACGATCAGACCGCCGGTCAGAACTGTTTTCCTCATACGTTTCGAAACCTCCGATTTAATATATTATTTCTGATATATATTTACCGTGGGGCCGCCGACATGCAATCCATGTCGGCAGCATCACTCCAGATCATTCTAGCATACGCCCTTTCCTTACAAGGAGTCGTAGAAATAATTCCACCAGGCCGTCTGCATCAGCTGGCCCGTCACGAAGAAACTGGAAAGATCGACCTTGCCGCCCGGGAACCGCGGGTCGGATGATTCGACGGATATCCGCACAAACAGCTGGTCCTGGACGAACACGTCGTACCCGGCGGCGACCCGCTGCATCTGGCCGATCTTCGCCGCATCGAAACTCCTGATGCGGGGAACCGCGAAGTTTCTCTTCGAAATCGTCCCGGCGGCGTTTTCCTCGCGTTCGACGTATTTTCCGCCGGCTCCGGAAATGAGCCTGTAGGTTACGGTGGCGACGGGCTGAACGAAAACCAGGGTGTCCGACATCGCCGTCGTCAGATCGGGAAACGTCGTCGCCCCGGTCGGAATCGTGATCTTCGGGGCGGATGTATTGACCTGGACCGAACCCCGCAGATCCTTCCGGATGTTGGAAAAGATCTCGTTCGCGGCTCTGATCGATTCGAGGAGGTCCATCCCTTTGACGGAGCTTCGAATTCCCTGGGAGAACATGGCATGGGCCGCGCCCAGAATCAGGCTGCAGAGCAGAACCACCACCAGAGCCTCGACATACGTGAAGCCTTTCGCGGAAGCGGATCTCGGGCGCAAACCGGTCATGGCTCTTCCCTCAGGACAAGCGAGAACGACGCGTTGTGGATGACGGAATCGTTTTTGGACATCCGCCACGCGAGGCCGATCGTCACGTTCCAGAATATGCCGTTTTTCAGAACCTGTTTTCCCGCGGTATCGAGCTGTTCGATCTTCACGACACGGGCCAGGAAGTTCGGATTCAGGGGCGAGCACAGCAGAACGATCTCAGTGCCAGGGATGCGAATGATGCCCGGTTCGACCGCCGGGGGCGTCTGCGGGTTCAGGGCGGCAACGATCTGCGGGTCTTCGAGCAGGGTTTTGATGCTTTCGCCCGTCACCTCGCGCATCGATTTCAGCCGCTGGGACAGCCGCAAAAGCTGTTCGCCGAGTTCCTCGGCGTACTGTACGGCCATGATCTCGAACACCGAAGCCCTGCTCGTCCGATTGGACGAGGAGAGCATGCCGAGCATCGGCGCCGCCGCGAGTCCCACGACGACGCAGGCGACAAGCACCTCGACGAGGGAAAAGGCTGAACGGCGCATGTCAATCGTCTCCCGAAATTTCGAGCGAACTGGGCTTGTCTTCTGGCAAGAACTCGCGCGAAGCGGCATACCCGGGCCCGCCCGGATTGAACCGGGGGTTGTATCTGATCTTTCCTCCGCCGGTGAAGTCGGTCATCGTCGTCCTCGTCGAGCTGTCGTCGGGATACATGCCCATTTCCCAGACCGCAACGCCTCCGAAGATATCCATGCGGCGCTGACCGTTCGAGCTTCCGCACAGCAGCTTTCCCCCTCCCCGGCCTCCTCCCGGCCCTTTCCGCTGGGCGAGCAGGTAGGCATGGACCGGCTTGTCGGTGTCGAGAATGATATTCCCGCCGAGAGCGGCGAGGGTCAGCAGTTTTTCGGGAGCATCCCCTGCCATCGGAGCAACGATGGTATTGCCGATCGACACATCGCCGCGGTCGGCGATGATCATCATGTTCTGGTTCAGCCATATCCCGGGCACGCCGGGCGGCGGGACGACAAGCGGCTGGCCGGGGGCAGCGCGCCGGCGGATGTAGAAAACGCCCTTTCGCCGGGGTTTCCACCAGCCGGCATGGGAGGCATCCTCGGAGGCGGTGATTTTTGCGAAGAGGGTATTGGCGAACAACTGGTTTTCCTCAGCCTGGCTCGAGCATCCCGAAAGATCGACGATATGGGAAACGCGCCCCGGAAGATTGTCCTTCGTCATCGCCAGATCGACCAGATTCCCCTGGAAGAACAGATCGTCGGGCGAGTTGCCTTCGCGAAACCGTATCTCGAACGAGGTTTCCCAGGGGTGCAGTCCCGGCGGGAGCGTGCCGCCCATGTCCGCCGCGCCGGGTACGAGGCTCCGCTGAACGACGCCGGCCAGCGCCGCGCTTCCGGAGAGGAAGTTCGGATAGTTCGACGTATAGCTCATGAAATCGAACAGGGCATTGAACGCGACTCCCGCTGAGGTCGCCCCCGGAATGAACGCGACCGGCGAGACACGGGAAAGGTTCGTGAGGCCTTCCTTGCCGGCAGGATCGCCTGACGCGGCCTTGAACACGTCCTGATACGCCGGTACCGCTGGCGCCACCGCGTCGGGCGCATTCACCTGCGCGGTCTTGTCGTAGACGAGGGAGGGATCGGGGCTCGTTTCGAGCTTCCGCTTGATGCATACAGACCAGTATGCCGGGTCGGATGACGGCAACGCGGGCTCCTTCAGCATGAAGAACTTGAGAAAGCCCGCCAGCACGGGGCCGACCACGAGGGTGCGGGAAGGTTCGTCGTTCTCCCCGAACGGCATCAGCCATGAGGCCGCGGAGTCACCGGGATTCGGCAGGGACCAGAACCCTTTCGTCGCGACCGGGGCGGGGGTGATCACGCCAGGGACGTTTTCCTCGGCCGTGAAGAAGCCCTGGTAGATTCCATGTATAGCGATAGGTATTCCATGAGTCGTCGGGATCGCGAAGGCGGCGGGATCGAGGATATTCTCGGGCGGCAGAACGAGTTTTCCCGCGGCATTGACGACCGCTCTCGAGAACATGAAGTTGCCGCCGGCCGCGTTGTTGTATCCGGATGGGATACGCAGAAGCACCTGGCCGGGCAGGGACGTGTCATGACTCGGGCCGAGGAAGATCCATCCGCGGTTTTCGAGGTCGGTGGTCGTCACCGGCGAGCCGGCCGAGATCGAGTCGGTGCCGTTGATGATCTTCAGGGGCGCGTTGAGATGGAGTCCCGAGGGCGGGAACGGATGGGTGTATCCCGGATCGACCTTGCCATTGTAGACGACGCCAAGACCGTTGTATGAAGTATACGACGGCGTATACGGCACGAAGAGGGTGAAGCGGGCGAAGGGGCCGGGCACCATGCTGACGATGCGGAACTGGCGCCTGACCCTGGCTCTTCTCGCCAGGCCCTGGTACTCGACGGCGCAGGTGATGTTCAGATACCCCATCTTCTCGACCGGATCGCGGCCGTCCTGCATCTGCTGGGGGGTGGTGTCGGGATTGACCTGCACCATGTCGTCGAAGGAGACTTCCATGCGTCTGCAGATCGGCCGCGGCTCGAGATCGGCGATCGACTGGAGATACGAGTGGTAGTCGGCTGCCACCTTCGCCAGCAGCCCGGTCGGATCGGGTGCGACGAACGGAGCCGTGTCGGCCGAGGTTTTCAGGGAAGCGGCCGCGTTGTCGATGAACGTGTCCCCAGCCGTCTGAATCTGCTCGGCGAGGAGGTTCGCGCCGGCCAGGGCCAGCATGCCGGCCACCTCGCCGATCTTTTCGTGATGAGCGCGGATATTCTGTCGCCGCACCAGGGTGTTGTAGCTGAACAGGAAGATCGCCAGCACCATCGCGGAAAGAATGACCACGCCGAGGACGAAGCCTCTTCTCGCGTCTCTCAGACCCGTTTCCATATCTCTCACAAGCATGGCACGCCGGAAGAGGGGTGGCAATACATTTTTTTCAACACGTCGGGCCGGAAGGCGAGGCTGCCTCCCGGCCCGACAGGGCTTTCACCGCATCGAGGTTACGGTTTCGAACCTGCCGAAGGCTTGAGAATCCATTGGCGGCCGACGGAGAAGAGGAACGCCCCGAGGCCGAGGAAGATCAGCGTCGGATACAGGTCCGACGTGGCCAGGGCGCCGACCTTCTCGTGCATGTCGAGGGCCTTCGAGACGTTCTCGCTCGCGCCCAGGAAGGCGATGAAGATGCCGGCGATGGCGCCTCCCGCGATCAGGCCCGACGAGAGAAGCATGCCGGGGCTCGATTCGGTCTCGGCGATCGACTGGTTCTTCGCCGTGCGGTCGACGAGCCACCGGATCGCGCCGCCGATGAAGATCGGAAGCGAGGAGGAGAGAGGCAGGTAGACGCCGACGGCGAAGGGCAGGGCCGACACCTGGCACAGCTCCATGATGAGGGCGATGAACGCGCCGATGAACACGAGAATCCACGGCAGTTTCTGGGTCAGGATGCCGTCGATGATGACGGACATCAGTTTCGCCTGCGGCGCGCCGTATTTGGGCACCGAGCCGGTATAGTTTACTTTATATTTCACCGTTCCGTCGTCGAGAACCAGATACCGGCCCTCGGGCACTCCCTCGACCTCCTGATCGAGCTGGAGCACGAGATACAGCGACGAATCGTTCCCAGCCGTCGGCCCGCGGCGGCGTTCGCGCGCCGTCAGCCGCGAGGCGTCGACCTTCATTCCCCTCGAGCCGACGTCCTCATAGACGATGTCCGAGTCTCGATGCGCGATGGTGCCGTTGATGCCAGGATCTATGATATAAGCGATCTCCCCCTTCGCGTCGACGAGATACCGGCCGGGAAGAACGTCCTCGACTGCCTCATGCACGCGCAGCATCCGGTATTCCCCTGGGTCGGCACGTCGCTCGTTTTCGGGGAGGATTGCCGGCTCGAGCTTCGCTGCCTGTTCAGCGGTGATTCGATGTTTGAAGGGCACCGGCGGTTTCGCGTAGACGGTCGAGGCCGAATCGAGGGCGAGCAGAATGACGCCGATGACGACGGCCGACGAGAGGGCGCCGACAAGGATGGCGATCTGCTGGTAGTAGGGCGTCGCGCCGACGAGCCAGCCGGTCTTCAGGTCCTGGGAGGTCGTGCCGCCGTTCGAGGCCGCGATGCAGACGACGGCCGCGATCGAGAGGGCCGTGAGCCGGTATCCCGCGCCCGTCCAGCCCATGGCGAGGAAGATGAGGCAGGTGAGCAACAGCGTCGAGACGGTCATGCCGGAGATCGGGTTCGACGAGGAGCCGATCTCGCCGACGAGTCGCGAGCTGACGGTCACGAACAGGAAGCCGAACATGATGATGAGAAGCGCGCCGAGGAGATTCACCTGGAGGGACGGCGAGGCCCAGATCGCCGCAACGAGGGCAAGCGAGCCGATCACGACGGCGCTCATCGGCATGTCCCGGTCGGTCCGCTTCTGCGCCTCGGCGCCCGCGCCGTTTTTCGAGCCGGAGAAGATATCCGTCACGCCGGCTTTGAAGGCGCTGAATATGAGCGGAAGCGAAGAGATCATGCTGATGATGCCGCCCGTCGCCACCGCGCCGGCGCCGATGTACAGCACGTAGGCACTGCGGATGTCGGAGGTGGTCATCGCCGAGATCGGCAGGGTGCCGGGAAAGATCGGGTCGTTGAGCTGCTCGCCGAACATCTTGATCAGCGGCGTCAAAACGAGAGTGGCCAGGATGCCGCCGGCGAGCATGATGCAGCCGGTCGCCGGCCCGATGATGTAACCCACGCCCATTAGCTCGGGGGAAAACTCGCCCGCGACCTCGACACCCTTGTACCAGCGAATAATATACGATGGGATATCTTTCCACAGTTTGAGGCCGGCCATCAGCAGTTTGTAGAGGAACCCGATGCCGAAGCCGGTGAAGACGGTCTTCGCGTTGGTGCCGCCCTGCTCGCCGACGATGAGCACCTCGGCACAGGCCGTTCCCTCGGGATACGTCAACTTGCCGTGCTGGGCGACGATGAGGCCGCGGCGCAGCGGGATCATCATCAGAATGCCGAGGAGGCCGCCGAGGCAGGAGACGGTCATGACGCGCGTCACTTCCATGTCGTAGCCGAGAATCATGAGGGCGGGCATCGTCACGCCGACGCCGAATGCGATCGACTCGCCGGCCGACCCGGTCGTCTGGACGATGTTGTTCTCCAGGATCGTGGCCGGCCTGATTTTGAACATCTTCGCGAACAGGCGGAACAGGGTGATCGAAATAACCGCGACGGGAATCGACGCGCTGATCGTCATGCCGACCTTGAGCACCAGGTAGACGGACGACGCGCCGAATACGATGCCGAGCAGCGCCCCCACCAGCACCGGCAGCAGGGAAAACTCGGGAATGACCGTTTCCGCGGGAATATAGGGTTTGTGCTGTTCCGCCGGCTGGGCAACAGCGCCTTCAGGGTAACTCATCGGATCCTCCGCTACAAAGAATACGCCGTGCCGAAGCCGGTTCGAGCCGGCATCGGCGCGGCCAACGATATCACATATCGACCGGCTTGGAAAGTCGCATCAGCAGGTCGGTCGCCATCTCGCCGAGCTCGGTTTCGGAGGTGCTGACGGCGAGAAGCGTGTCGACCCCTTGGGGGTCGTCCGTCAGGCCGATCACGTACGCGGCGCAGATCTGCTGTTCCGGCGAGCCGTGGACCAGCAGGTATCGGAGGATTTCGCATCCCGTCGCGCCCAGTCCGAGCAGGGCGATGGCGGCGGTTTTGCGAACGTTCCATGAGGAATCGTCGGTCAGGCCAACGAGGCTGTCCTTGAACTGGAGGAGCCGCAGTTTGCCGGCGAGATAGGCCCCCGACGCCCGGCGTTTCTCGTCGGGGCTTTCGAGAAGCCGCTCGATCTCGCCCATACTCTCGACGCAGCCGAGTTCCCAGAGCGTCTGGACGGCGTCTGCCTTGACCCGGTGGTCCTCGTCCTGCAGCAGTCCCTTGATCCGCTCGATGATCGCCTCGTCTTTCCGGCCGCCGGCGAGGAACTGGCGCTTCAGTGCCACCGCCGCGTTCGCGCGCGTGCGGGTGTCTTCGTGCCTCAGCATGTCGCCCAGGAACTTCTGCGTCGCCGCGCCCGGGAAGCCGCCCAGGGCGGAAACAGCCGTCGCCCGCACGCGATCGTTGTCCGTCGTTTTCGCCAGTTCGAGCAGGGGCTCGACCGAGCCGGGATCGCGCAGCGACGCCACGGCCTGGACGGCTGCGATGGCCACGATCTCGGATCTGTTTTTCAGCAACCTGTGGAGCCGACCCGATGCGTTCGGCAGTCCGCTCTTCCCGAGGGCGCTCACGGCGATGCAGACGACGTCGCCCTCGGGATCGTCGAGGGCCGACAGGAACAACGGCGTCCAGCGCCGATCGCCGCCCTGCTCGAGAATGACGAGCACGCCCCACCGGAGCAGCCGCGGAAGCTTCGAGAACGTTTCCTGAAGCTGTTCGCCTGCCTTCGCATGACCGAAGGTCGCGAGGGCGGCCATGGCGAAGGCCCGCTCGGTATCGTCGCCCCGCGCCATGAACTCGAGCAGGGGCTTGTTCGCGAACTCTTTTCCGACCTCGTTGCCGATGAACTCGGCGACGTCGGTCAGCAGACGATGCCGCTCCATCAGCGCCTCGAACGTCTTGACGCGCGCCATCTCCGGGTCGTTCATCCGCTCGAGATGACGGCTGAGCAGGCTGAACGGGACGGGCATCACGGTTCCCTTGATCACGCCGAGAAGCTTGCGCTCGACCTCGGGCCGCCCCTCGCCGAGTGTGCGGAGAACGGAAACGGCGAACCACGTGAGAAATCGCTCGTACCGCTCGACCAGGTCCAGGAGTTCACTCATCTTCAACATACCGGGCACCTCGTGACAGCGTCATTTGCCGCTGATCCGCAGAAGGGCGTCGCGCACCTGGTTCTGCAGCGGCGAGTTCGGATACAGATTGAGAATCTTCTCGTAGGCGGCACGCGCCTTCGTGTAGTCACGCTGGTAGACTTCGTACGTGTAGGCGATCGCGAACTGGGCGTCGGCGGCGAACTGGTTGTTGTAATATTGGGAATTCAATTCTTCCCAGTATTTTATCGCCTCCGCGTAACTGGCGAAGCCGTCCCTCAGGACGCTTCCCATGCGATAATACGCCTCGTGCACGATCGGGTCGTTCTTCTTCGTGTCGATGATGCGCTGGTAGATGCGCCGCGCCTCGTCCCAGTTCATGACGAGCTGTTCGTTCGCCATACCGAGCTTGAGATTCGCCTCGTCGACGAACGGCGAGTTCGGCACCTCGCGGGTGAACGCCTCGAGCAGGCGAAGCGCCTTCTGGCCGTCGCGCAGCTTTTCCATATACAGGTCGTACAGTTTCATCACGTACTCGCCGTAGAGCGGGTCGCCCTTGTTCTCGGACAGCCAGCGCTCGTAGTATTCGCCGGCCTTTTCCGGGTCCATGAGCTGGTTCTCGCAAAGCGCGACCAGCTCATTCAGGATATCGAGGGTCGCGGGCGAGTCGAGACTCTCGTCCCACAGGCCAACCAGCTCGCGCTCCGCTCGGGTGTAGTCCCCGAGATCATCGATGAAACGCTCCTTGATGTCCTTCAGGATCTCGAGAATCTCCTTGTCGTCGTCGGTATACACGCGTTTCACAGCCTTGCGCACCGGTTTCTTCGCCACCGCCATCTTCTTTTCGACGAGCCGCTTGAGCTTGGAAACGGCGAACTCGCGCACGTCGGCGATGTCGCGGTACTCGTCTTTCACCGTTTCCCAGAACACGCGGGCCAGTTCCTGATTCGCAAGCTTGTCCTCGACGAGGGCGCCGATGCGGATCAGCAGGTCGAGATTGCGCGAATCCGGCGCGACGGTCTTGAGATACTCGTCGAGCACGGTGACCGCCTTCACGGCGTTTCCCTTGCGCTCATACAGCGAGGCGATCTTCAGCATGAGATCGCGGGACCGCGACAGGTTCGGATGGCTCTTCAGATATTTTTCGTATTGCGCGATGGCCCGGTCGAGATCCCGCAGGTCATTCTCGAGCACCTTCCCGATGTAATACGGGAACTCCGAGCCGCCCTGCTTGGAAAGCCCGCGAAGCCGTTCCAGCTGCGCAATGTCGAGTTGGGCCGCCACGTTTTTTTCGAGCGCCTGGATGGCCGCTCGATGGCTCGGGGCAAGCTGACGGAAGGCGAGAAGTCCCGTCAGCCGCTCGTGCGCCTGGGCGAGCCGGCCGGCCGCCTCATCCTGCTTGTAAAGCCAGTAGAATCCCGATCGGCTGAGCCGGCTCCGGGGATACCGGTTCACGAGGGCCGAGTAGAGGCGATAGGCTTCGGCCGTCTGCTGCCGCCGGGCTTGAATCCGGGCCATTCTATACAATACAATATCTTTACGACAGCCGGGATGGTACAAACTCTCCCAGGCCTTCTTGTACATATCGAGCGCGCCGACGTCGTTCCCCGTCTCCTCGAGCAGGCGGCCGGCCAGATATCGCAGTCTCGCGGCATGCGGCCGGTTCTCGATGCGGGACAGCGCCTCCTGGAGAAGACTGAGCGCGTAGTCCGGATCTTTCTCGAGGCGCCAGATGCGCCAGATCTGCTGTTCGGCCGCATCGTGGTCGGCCCGTTTCTCTGAATACAAGACGCGTTCGCGGAACCGGCCCAGACCGTTGATTTTCCTGGTCAGCTCCTGGCGGGCGGCGGGATCGGTGCAGGCTGCGAGACCGGCCTCCCAGAGGCGAAGGGCGGCCGAGGCGTCGCGATCCTGCGTCAAGGCGATCTCGCCCAGCCCCAGCCAGGCTTCGTCGCGCCGGGGCGAATCGGGATACAGCTTCAACAAAGCCTCGTAATCCTCGCGGGCCTTCGACGGCTCCTTCAGGGCCTCGCCGTAGATCCGGGCGCGCTCGAGCAGGATCTCCTCGCCGTCGGAGCCCTTCACGCCCTTCCGGAGCATGTCGCCGAGTTCGGCGACGGCTTTGACGGCCCGAGTGTTCTCCGAGCGAATCTTGCTCTCGCGGAAGAATTCGGAGCCGGGATACACGAGCGTGATCTCGTAAAACAGGTCCTGCGCGCGGTATTTCGCGTCCTCGCGTCCCTCGACCAGGCCGGCGAGCCTGAACAGGCGCGCAGGCGTTTCGGGCTCTTCGGGGAACAGTTCGATCTGGCGCTCGATCTCCTCGATGACGCCGAGCTTCGAAAGCTCGTCGCGCTTCTTCTCGACCCATAGCTGGGCCTCGGGCATCGTCCAGATGTCGCCGTATCCGTCGAGCAGCGCACGAACGGCCTTTTCATCCTTGTCTTTACGGGCTTTTTCGACGAGTCGCTTGAGCGCCGCGAATCGGAACTTTTCCTCGCCCTGCGATTCGAGGGCGTTTTTCACGTAATCGTAATTGTCGGTCAGCTTTTCGAGACGCAGGCAAATCTCGCCGCGCCGGGGCGATTCGAAGGCAAGCGCGGCCTCGAGCGTCTTAACCGCCTCCTCCTTCTTCTCATCCTTTTCCAGGAGCACCGCCTTGCGAATCGACGCATCGACCCGCACCGCCGCCGGAAGGGACGAGTCTTCGATCAGCTTCTCGTAGAATCGAAGGGCGTTCTTCCCGTCGTCGGCGGCCTCGTAGATCTGCGGCAGCCGCTGACGGATCTCGACGGCCCTCGGACCTTTCGGGAAGAACGAGAGATACTCGAAATACGCCTTGTTGGCGGGCTCGTATTTTTTGAGCATCCGATCGAGGGCCATCGCCATCCGGTACAGAAGTTCGGAAAGAGCGTCGGGGTAGTTTCGCTCCGTGAGCAGTTTCTGCGCCTGTTTGACGAACGTCTCGGCATCGGGCGCCCGAAACATCATCCAGGATATATAATGCCGCACCGCCTTGCCATATATGTCGGCCGGAACTTTTCCGCGCTTCAGGAGTTCCGCCAGGATCTCGACGGCCTTCTTGCCGTCGGGTTTCCTGGCGTCCATCAGACTCAGATACCGCTCATACAGCTCTGCAGGCTCGAGATCCTCGAGTGTTTCGGTTTCGGAAGCGGTCGCCCGGGTCCCGGAACGCTCTCCGAGCTCCTGCGTGTCCGAGGCGGCGGCAAGCTCGGCGGCCTCGCGGCGCTTTTTCCGTTCCTCAGCCTGAGCGGCAAGCCAGGTATCCGGCCCGCCTTCAAGGTCGGCCTGCTCGATTCCCTTTTTCGCCTCATCCGCCAGGGCAGGAGACAGGCGCACGACGCGCCGGAAGAACCTGATCGCCTGGACCGGGTGGTGCAGCGCAAGATACGCCTGCCCCATGGCCAGCGAAGCTTTCGCGACATGTCTGCTCTGCGGGTATCGCCGCAGGAATGCCTGGAGCGTCGGAAGGCCGCGGGCGGCGTCCCCGGATGACAGATACAGCCGTCCCAGACGGTACAACGGCGTCTCCATGTTCGGATCGAGCGGTTCGGCAAGCGAAGCGGCGGTCTCGTAGAGCTGGATCGCCTTCGGAATCGACTTGTCAATTCGATATGCGATATTTCCCAGGGTGAGCAGGCAGGCGAGCTTCGTCGTTCCCGAGCTCGTTTCGGCGAGCCGCTCGAACACGGCGCGCGACTGAGCCGGGTAGTGCCTGTAGAGCGCGCCGCCGATGTCGTAGGTGAGTCCCCACCGGATCTCGTCGGGCATCTCGGCCTCGGCGATCTCGCCGGCGAGGCTCTCCAGCGGCGCACTCGAACTGGCGAGCGTGAGAACGTCGATGAGCTGACCGTAGAGGTCGAACCGGTCGCGCAGGCCAGCGGCGGCCATGCGGTCGCGCAGTTCGGCCTCGCGGCGCCGGAACAGCAGATCGCGCCATTGCGCCTTCGTTTCGAGATACCCCTTTTCGGACGGCAGACTGTGGTCGAGGTATGCCCGCAGCATTTCGAGGGCGCCGACGTAATCCTGGCTCCCGAGCAGCCGATCGGCAAGGTCTTTTCTGAATATCTGGGCGTCTTTGGAGTCGGGATATTTCGCAATGAAGTCGCGCATCTTCTTCTGGGCGGTGTTTTCGTCGCCGAGGGATTCCCGGTAGACCCGGATGCTGTCCTTCATGCCCTGCATCGCCCAGTAACTGTCAGGATAGGCGGCGGACAGATCGCCCCAGGCTTTCAGAGCGCCGACGGGGTCTTTCCGGTGAAGCGCGAGCAGGTTTCCGATCTTGTACCGCACCTCGTCGAGGCGGCCCCAGTCGTAAAGCACGTCCAGCTTCCAGGTCGACTGTCGCGGAACGGCTTTGACGAGATACCGGTTGTAGAGATCGAGCGCCGCATCGTAGTCGCGGAGGTCGTTGTCGGTGATCAGCGCGGTCCGGAACAACGCTTCGCGTACCAGTTCGTGATCCGGGTGCTCGGTGAGAAACTTTTCGTACAGCTTGAGGGCGGCACGCACGTCGCGACTGCGGTATTTTTCATACGCCATGTCGAACAGGAGCTGCGCCTTCGAGACTTTCGGCTCGGTGCGAGCGAGCGCCTGCACGAGCCAAGGATCGACGGCGACGCCCCGGCGCTTTCGGTGGATGTCGAGAGCGCGTTCGTAGCACGACTTCGAGCGGTCGGGGTCGTTCATTTTATACTCGGCTGTATATCCGGCCATCTTCAGGCCGAGAACGCCCCACCACCGGTCCTCGTCCTCGACCTCCTCTCGCTTCTGGAGAGAGAGCGACGGGGTCGCGGGAACGAGGTGCGGCGGCAGACTCGCGAGTTCCTCGAACACCTCGATCGCCGCGGCGGGATCGTTCAGTCGCTCCACCAGAAGATGACCGAGGAGGATGCCGCTGATCCGGTATTCGAGGGGGTCTTTCGTCGCCTTCCGGAATGCACGGTAATCCTCGAGCGCGTCCTTCGGCTCTTCGAGGGGCAGATGGAATTGGCGCAACGCGCCCCGCACGAACAGGGACTGCACGGCCGCCTCGGACTCATACGGGGGCTTGATGGCCTGCAGATACGGAGACGCCCGTTCCGGCTTCGACAAGTCGTAGGCATAAAACAGGCCGATGTGGAGTCTCGCGAGGTCGGCGGCGTCGCGCTCGGGAAAGCGGGAGATTTCCTCCCAGGCTTCGAGAGCGCGCATGCCGATTTCGAGGTCGTACCCGCGGGCGAACCCCATCAGATACGGCATTTCCTCCATCTCGCTGAGTTCGGGGAACGGCGTGTAATACCGGCGGAACGCCTTGTACAGGTCTTCGATCCGCGTCAGTCCTCTTCCGACGATGCGGGCGCGGGCGATCTTGCCCTTGACCAGATACTCGCGCGGCGGGTTCCACTCGAGCATCCGCTCGAGTTCGCGCTGGGCCTTGTCGAACTCTTTCTGGTCGACGAGAATCTCGGAAAGCAGCAGCTGCGCCTCGCACTTGACGTCGACCGGCACGGGATCGGACCGCACGAGCGTGCGGATCAACTCGAGCGCAGGCTCGGGCCGCGCCAGTTCCTTGTACTGGCGCGACAGGAACAACCAGCCCTCGCCGGGTTTTCGCGACGGATGCTCGCGCAGGAAGCTCAGAACGCTTCGCTTGATCACCTCGTCCTGTTCCCGGGCCGCAAACACAGGCGCGCTCGCGATCCGATCGCGCGGCCGCGCGTCCGCCTGACCGGACCAAGCCATGGCGATGCAGCAGCCAAGAACCAGGCGGCGGCTGGTCAGAAATACGTTATCGAAGAGAGGCATGGCAAGGGGATGATAGCAGATATTGCGGGTGCGAGACCACCGATCGGGAACACCCGGTAGTACACGTAGGGGCGGGTTTGAAACCCGCCCCTACAGGAACATCCGGGAACTGCGTCAGTCGGACCATCCGAGAAGCCGGAACGCCTCGTCGATGCGGTCGACGGTTGTGCCAACCATCATCGAGTCGAGGGCGGCGGCCTTGTTCATGTTCGCTTTCGCCTGGTCCTTGTCGCCCGCAAATGCATAGGCCAGGGCCGTCAGCGCGTATACTTTCGCCGTGCTCAGCGCGAGGCCGTTGTGCTGGCTGACGAACTTGTCGGGAGGCATGTTCCCGAGCAACTCGGCAGCCCTCAGGTAATCGTCGGTCGTCTGGTGCCTGAAGATCAGCGCCGCGGCCAGGCCGACCTTGGCTTCCTTGCTGCTTCCGGCGGCGATTTCGAAATAGGGAATCGACTCGAGGATCTTGCCGTTTTTCGAGATCGCCCAGCCGAGGCCGTTGTTGGCATCGATCCGCTGGGCATCCGTCAAAGGCTCGGCGAGCGCCTGCATGAAACTGGACTCGGCCGTCTTGTAGGCGCCCGTTTCCAGGTTCGCCCAGCCGTCGTTGATCAACTGCTGCGCCACGACCGCATCGGACGTTCCGCCGCCGTTGCTGCCGCCGCAGTTCTGAATCATCGGGAACGTCAGCAGCACCAGCAGCAGAATCGCCAGCTTTCCCTTGTTCATCACCTGTCCCCCGTTTTCCGGCATCGTCATCTCTCAGTCCTCGCTCACCGCAGCACGGCCATCTTGCGGCGTTCCGTCCAGGATTCGCCGTTCGCCGACGCCTCGAACTCGACGACGTAGGCGCCGTTCGCGACGGCATCGCCGCGCCGGTTTCGCAGGTCCCAGCGGGCCTGGTAGACTCCGCCGCCAACATGCGTCATCCTCGTTTTCCAGACATCCTCGCCGGCGATGTCGTAGATGCGCGCTTCGATCTGGGCACCCACAGCGGCGCCGCCCCGGAAGGTCATCCGCAGGTAGGCAACCGTGCGGGCCGGGCTCGGATACACGATGGCCTGCGCGAGGCCGAACGCACTCGCCATATTTGCCGTTATATTCGAATGCACTTTATTCCCCAGTCTGTCGGCGACCTCGACGTCGAGATCGTACCGGCCGTCGAGCCGCCCGGCGAGATTCGCGACGATCTTCCCGGAAGCGGCGTCCCACCGGGCAGGAACGCGTTCGTTTCCGATCTTCACGACGATGCTTCCGGCGTCTATCCCCGAACCATTCTCGGTGACGCCGATCGAGACCATGCCGTTTTTGTCGGTTTCGGCTTCGCCGCCGATGACAGGCGCAACTTGGTCGATCGCGGCGAACACGGTCGCCGAGCGGCTCAGAGCGCCGAGAATCTCGTTACCGACCTTGTCCGCGCGGCCCAACCATTGCGGGCCATTGTCGGAGGCAGCGAACAGACCGACCGGCAGGCTTGCCGTCCAGGGGCCGCTCAGAGGCAGGGCCACGCTGACGGGCGCGTCGGTCGTATCGCCGGGCAGAGCGACGTCAAGCATAGGCGTGATGCGCCGCAGACCGGCGTAGGAATGCTGTTCGGTCGAAGCCGCAAGGACCACGTATCCGGCCTTGCGAAGCGATCCGGTCGGGAAGGTGATGCGCCCGTAGGAGGCGGAGAGCGAGCCCTGGCTCTTCGGCGGGTAGTAGACCGCGCTGAACTTCAGGTTGTTGGTGAGGATCGTGCCATTGCTGTTGGTCCCGTAGGCTTCGACGACGCCTTCCCCGGATTCGGTCAGCGCATAGTTCGTGATATATGTGCTGTCGTTGATCGGGGTCATCGTCAGGTATCCCTGCTGGGAATTGAAGGTCATCTGCAGCCGGGGCGTCGAGGCGAACTTGTCGTTCGTGCGCACGACGATGTGCAGGTTGTTCTCGTAGACCGGGTTCGGGAAGACCGCGACCTTCAGGTCGGAGAACGTGGTCGAGTAGACGTAGTTCGCCTTCTCGTAGTTTCCCTTCGTCGTGATCATGGGCAGAAGCACGAGATTCTCGTAGGCGTTGCCGGCGCCGTAATTCTGCACGATGAGGTTGCCGGCCTGCTTCTCGTTGAGATAGATGAACTCGACCGACGGGTCGATGTCCTCGCCGCGTTTGACAACGGCGGCCTTGAACAGGAGCGTGTCGTCACCGTCAAAGCCCAGGTTCAGGTTTCCCGAACTACCGGAGATCTCGATGTAATCGGAGGCCCACGGGTTGACGTTCGCCGAGCGGACGGCGCCGGACGGGCTCAGGATGACCCGTTCCGAGAATTTCACGGGCAGGCTCTGGTTGACGCCGATGTTGTTGGTCGTGTCGTAGTCGTTGTCGGCGTTGTAGCCCCACTTCCCGTCGTTGAGGCTGCTCAAATCGTTCTTGCGGGTCTTGTCAAGGATGTTGGCGATGGCGAAGTCGGCGAACACGTTTTCCATCGTCGTGTTGAAGCCGAGCAGGGCCTTGTTGATCGACTCGATGCCTGTCGCCTTGTCGCGGACGAGATTCTTCATGAAGGTCGAGACATTTGCTCCTCCGTATTTCTCGGCGAGGTAATACATGAAGAGAAAGCTCGCCCCGTAGTTCTTGAACGGACTCGAGCCGAGCCAGACGCTCGTGCGCGGCTCGACGAGGATCGTATCGGGCTCCTTGATGAACTCGTCGACGTTCGTCGTCTGGGACTTGTCATACACATACTGGGCATACTGCGTGAAGCCTTCCTCGATCCATCGTTCCTCTTCCTGGAGCGTGCCATCGACGATTTGGGTGCCCTCGTTGAAGTGGATCATATGAGTGAATTCGTGGGCCGTCGTGCGGTATGCCTGCTTTGGCTCGGTCAGGAAGGTCGGGAATAGATCGATATGCAGGAGTTCCTTCTCGTTGCTGTAGGGAATCTGCGTCCGCGGGAACTGGTTCACGGCCCAGAAGTAGCCGCGGAATGAGCCGACGCCGTCGCGAATGTCATCGAGAAGGATGAAGACCTTGGAATCCTGGTCGACATCAGGCTCGCTGCCGAAATACTCGCGCATTTTCGGATAGATGACGCTGTCGAACTCGTCGGCGAACGCCTTGAGGCTGGCGCGGGCCGAGTTTTTGTCCATCCCGAAGACGAAGCGCGGATCGAGCGTCTTGGCACCGGTCGCAGGGGCGAAATACAGCTTGTCGCTTCCCCAGCCGGCGGTGTCGGGCCAGTACAGGCCCCATGCAGGATCGGGAGCCGGGGTCGTGTCCTCGGTCGAGGAGATGCCTCGCGGAAGGGTCGGGAAGAACATCGGCGGCACGAAGATGTAGCAGTGGCTGCCGATATAGCGAAGCACGGCCTTGGGGTAGTGGCCGTTCCGGTCGAGATCGTAGAATTCGCCCGCCCAGTCGGTGCCGAAGCTGGCGCGGCCGTCGTCTTTCGCTGTGTCGCCGCCGGTGCCGGGCCATTCGCCGCCGTCGTGGAGGAGAGCCGTGAGGCCGAGGCCGTTGACGGTGTAGAAGGGAACCTCAGCGTAGTCGAGATCAGCCGCGGTGAAGTTTCGGCCACCCACGATGCGGCTGATGTTGCCCTTGACGCCTTCGAAGCCGTTCGCGCGCATGCCCTGGATCTGAACGGACAGATCCCGGTTCAGCAGCATGCTCAGACACGCCTCGCCGCCCTTCTTCGCCGCCACGGCCTGCGTCTGCGCAACCGAGCGGATCGAGGGGGCGACGGGCGAGGTCGCCGCGTGCGCCGTCACGGCCGCTGAGAGGAACCCCAGCAGCGCGATCAGAACCGCGCCTCCAGTGAGTTTGCTTTTCATTCGTTTCATATCAGCACCTGATCAGGTTTTGGCCGAAAAAGAGAGAGAACCCCGCTATGTTATCGGCACGCCTCTCCAATTTCGTGAGCCCCTCCCAGGTTTCCCATGAAACGTCCGACCGTTCCTCCTCGTTTCAACCCAGGAAATCAGACAACGAACCCCAGAGATTCAGAGACACAGAGGCTTGGTTTTTCTTGAGAACCATTCCGCAGATGTCGCTGATGAAGCAGACAACGCAGAATAAATTCTGAAGTCCGACAGCCGTCACCCTGCCGAGCAAAGCAGATTAACGAAGTTAAGATGTTCCGGTTTTCAAACTTCAATCTTCAAACTTCGAACTTCATGCCCGTACCCTTGTGGCCCCCGGGGAGCGGTTGGTATAATCAGTAAAATTGGCGTTTTGAACCCTGATTGGCCGGAGGTTTTCGATATGGAACGCATGTCGCGGTATCGCCCATTCTTCCTGGTGGTGCTGGCTCTGCTGCTGGCTCTGCCCGTCTTTGCCGGCGGGGCGTTCGAGCTGACCACGGCGGGCGTGCGCTACGTCGTCCGGGACGACTCCGGCCAGATCGTCCAGACGGTGAAGCCCGAATACGACACCACTTCAGGGAAATACTATGTCCGCGACGGGGCGAACCGCGTCATCGCGCAGAATCTCTCGTCGGAAGCGGCGATGTCGCAGATCAAGATCGTGGCGCCGGTCGAAGGCAATACGCACAGCGTCAAGACCCGCGATTTCCTGGGAAACACCGTTCCCGTCCTTCGCGAGCTTTCCGCCAGCGACGGCCGGTATCAGCAGCTGAAATCCTACATCGAGAGCGATCCGGGACTCCGGAACATCGTCGCGATGCAGGTCGAGGCGCGCAACACGAAGATCGAGCGGCTCCAGCAGGAAGTGAACGCGGGCGTCCGCGACCCGAAGCTGGCCGAGTGGCTGGTCAGCGACCTGAAGAAGCCGGTGTATCTCGAAGTGGGCGATTCCGGCTCGATCTATCACGACTCGAAGGGCTTCGTCCTCGCCGAAACCGATACGAACGGCCAGGTCGCCTACCGCGACAACAGCAACGCGAACCGGCTCGTCATCCCGGGCGACAGTGAAGCGTTCCAGGGCGGCATGAACGACTCGTCGGCGGCCTCGGTCATCGCGCACGAAGTCGGCCACATGATCATGGACCAGACCTACGAGACGCCGAACTACCCCAGGACGCGCTACGCCGGCGCCCACACGAAGAACTCGGTCACCGACGAGGGGTTCGCCTACTCCGAGGGCTGGGCCGAGGCGATCGAGACGCTGGCGAACAAGGACCGCCTCGGCAACTCGAGCTCCTGGCGCGTGCAGAGCCAGAAGAACATCGCGGAAAACAACTACGTTTTCAAGAACCAGGGCGTGGTCAGCGGGGCGAACGACGGCATCCTCAAGACCGGCAGCGAGCAGCTTTCGACC
This sequence comes from Candidatus Ozemobacteraceae bacterium, assembly GCA_035373905.1. NCBI lineage: Bacteria > Candidatus Rifleibacteriota > Candidatus Ozemibacteria > Candidatus Ozemibacteraceae > Candidatus Ozemibacteraceae bacterium. The sequence continues at coordinate 27,508 of DAOSOK010000008.1, forward strand.
GAAGGCGTCAACGCGTCGCTGTTCTACAAGATGCTCACCGACAACCGCATCCAGGCGCCGTATCAGAAAGTGCTCGACGTGTTCGAGTCATCCAAGCCGCAGACCTACCGCGACTTTCTCCAGTCGTATATCCAGAAATACCCGGAAGACCGCAGCTACGTCATCAAGCAGTTCCTCGAAAACACGAAATACACGACGGTCGATCCGACCGCCACCAGCCGCTACAAGGCACTTTTCGACGCCGAACAGGCCTGGAAGAACTCCCCGAACGACGCCGCGCTCGAAGCGGCCTACAGGCAGCAGCAGGCTTCGTACAACCAGTGGAAGGAACAGGCCTACCAGCAGACGGTCGTCGACGGGAAAATCGACCGGGCGATCGACGGCGGCACGGCGTATGCCTATTCCGACGATACGTCGAAGCAGTTCCGGCAGCTCAAGCTCAGCGAAACCCTCCTGAGAGGCAAGAAAGCGCTCGGCGTCGGTCTGGAACGGGCCGCCGACTCGATCAAGCAGTCGTTCAGCGTAAAGAACGTCGCGATCACGGCGGGAACGTCGATCGCGGTCAACCTGGTCAGCCAGATCGCCTCGGGGGAAAAGCCGAGCCTCAAGCAGGCCCTGTCGGCCGTCGCCTCGATGCAGTTCGTCGGCAACGTCGTCGGCAGCTCGATGGGCGCGGCGGCGGGCCATGTCATCGCGCCGCTGATCCAGACGTTCGTCCCGATCCCGGTCGTGGGGGCCATCGCCGGCTCCCTGCTTCCGACCCTGACCTCGATCGCGGGCGGCCAGTTCGGCGGCAACCTCGGCGCCGGCATGAGTTTCAAGGAAGCCCTCAAGAACCTCGATCCCGTCGCGATCGCCGGCCAGGCCGTCGGCTCGACCGTCGGCTCGATGCTCGGCGCGATGATCCCGATCCCGGTCATCGGGCCGATGATCGGCGGCATGCTGGGCGGGTTCCTCGGTGAGAAGCTGTTCACCGGTATCGCGAAGCTGTTCGGCCGCGACAAGAAATCGAAGAAGACCACCGCGGCAACGACCGCCCCCGTCCCCCAGATGATGCTTCAGGACACCGAATCCGAGCCGGTCGTGAAAACGGCCCCGAAAGCGCGCGAATCGTACGACCCGGTTCGGCTCGACGCCTCGATCGACTGCATTCCCTACGCGAACATGCACAAGAACCTGCGCGTCGTGAAAGACGAGTATGAGGCGGCATACCAGAAATACGTCCAGGCCGCCACGTCGGGCAACCAGGCGCAGGCCCAGGCCATGCTCAATGCCTTCGTCCAGCAGCGCGAGCGGTACCGCCGGGCCCTGGGCGCCTACACCAAGTGATCTGACCGCCTGCCGGCGGCAGGGAGACGTTACCGGAGAATCGCGATACGACCGGTTGCAGAAAGCCGGTCGTTCCCGTGCTCGATCCGCACCCGGAACAGGTAGACGCCATTCGCGACGGCGGTTCCTGCGGCGTTTCGGCCGTCCCAGCACGCCGTCAGGGTGCGGTTTCCCGCGGAGGAAAGCGGGAGGATGGCGACGACGTGCCCCGATACGTCGCGGATCACGGCTTCGCCTTCGAGCGTGGGATCGTCGGCCCCGTCTCCGGCGAGCATCACGGCGATCGTCACGGGGCCGCGCGCCGGATTCGGCCAGGCGACGGCCTGCACGATCTTCAGCGGTCCCGCGAGGTTTGCGGCAAGCGCTGTCCGAACGACATTTCCGGCATGATCGGACGCCTCGAGCGAGATCGTCTGACGCCCCCCGCCCACGCGCGCCAGGTCGGCCCGCACGAGGCCGGTCGCGGCATCGTATTCATGCGGCACGGCCGCACCGGCCGACTCGACCCGTATCGATCCGGCATCGATGCCGGAACCGTCATCGGAAATTCTGGCCTGGAGGGAAGGCCGCCCGGGCGTCTCGTCGACATGCGCGTCATGGATGCGGGGAGGCACCGCATCCGCCGTCAGCAGATACCGGCCGGCGCTTCGCAGGTCGCTGAAGAACCCTTTCCCGTTGCGCCTGACGCGGATCCAGCGTTCCGACGAACCGTCGGCGGCCCAGAGGCCGATCCGGCCATCGTCACCGTCCCATCCCGCGGGAATATCGATCGAGAGCCGCGCCTCCGAAATGCCGGCTTCGGGGAAAACGACGAGATAGGGTCTCGAAAGAACATTCAGGCCGCCCGGCAGATCGGGAACGGCCGACTCGAACAGGGAAGCGCCGAGACCGTCCGCCCGCGCGGTGACCGTCAGGGCGGCCCCGCGCAAGGAAAGGCTGGAGGCCGCTCCGGAGCGGGTGATCGCGTTGAAGAACGAGAAGCTGCTGTTGTTGCCGCCCGGAAGAGTCGCCATCACCTGGCCTTCGCCGATGCCCGGAACGGTGTAGTTTCCGACGAAAACGGTCCTCGACGCGGGGTCGGTGGGGCTCATCACCAGCGAATTTTCGAGGTTGCTGAACTTCACCGTCACCGTCGGGGTCGCGAGGGGAGCCCCGTCGCGCGAGGCGACGACGACGATGAATTCGCCTGGGAAGGCGGGGTGCGGAATGGGATACAGCATGACCCGGGCCGGCGACAGGCTGAATCGGTATCCGACTGGCTCCGAACCGGTCAGGGCAGATGCGGTTGCGATCGCGCTGACCAGGACGTAGCGGGGATTCGCGTCGAAGTCGAGTTCGATCTCCGCGGCACCCGAGGCGTCGGGCGTCAGGCTCGTCCAGCGTTCGTATCCGGGCTCGGCCGGGGTGACGAGGAGGGGCGTCACGCCCGGGGCATCGCCTTTGAACCGCAGCGTCACGCGCCCGGAGCCGGTGAGTATGTCGTAATGAGCCGAATTGGGCCTGACGCGGCCTTCGCCGCCGACGAACGAGTCGCCGCCGGGCACGTATCGATGCAGCGTCCCCGGAATCGGCAGGCCGCGCGCCTCGTCACCAAGACGGCGGTGCTTGTCGACGTAGCCCCAGAAGCCGTTCTGCAGATCGACCCGGTCGAGGTGATTCGCGATCAGCCAGTGGCGGACGACGTCTTCGAACGTCATCGACGCGTTCCGCCGATCGAGCGCCGCGCTGATTCCGGCGGCACCGGTTTTTCCGCTGTCGACGATCGAGCGGATGAAACCGCGCGCCTCGTCCGGAATCCTGCCGAACTTTTCCTGGAGATAGTAGACGAACAGGAAGGAAGCCCCGTAGTGCCTGTACAGCGTCGCGTCGTCGAACCATTCCCTCTCGGCGTTCATCGTCAGGACGATGTCGGGGTTCTCGAGAAAACTGGAAAGGTGGGGATCGGGAGGAAGACCGTTCCCGCCGGCATCCATCGTCGCCGTATAGGCGTATTCGGCGAAACAGGAAAGCCCCTCTTCGAGCCATCGTTCTTCGGGAGGAGCACCCTGGGCGAGATGGCGCGCGAAGTTGATCATGTGCTGACACTCGTGGGCGAGCGTTCTATAGAACATATTATTCTTGTCGTCCGGCCGCCCCGGCGCGCCCGGATTGATGTCCAGGTGAAGCACGGGCTTGAGATTTCCCACCGGGAAGGCGGCCGGGTCGAGGTCCCGCGAATCGAAATACCCGGCGATGAAACCGTTCGACATCCCGTCGCGGATATCGCACAGGTTGATGATGACCCTGGTATCCGCAAGCCCCAGTCCCGGAGACAGTACGAGGTCTCCGAACCAGGCCGCCAGCAGCGGATGGATGACATCGTCATACGTGTCGCGGATCTCGGCCACGAGCCGCTCAGAAGCGCTTCCGAGCAGGGCTGCGGAGTCCTTCGCCACATAGACGTGACAATATTTTCCGCTGGCGACGAGGGTCGCGGAGCGGGATTCATACCGCCCGAGATTGAAATCGAAGACCAGGAACTCCTCCGCGCGTGCCGCGCCGCGTTTTCCCGCCCTCAGCGAAGCCGAACGGGCGAGCATTGTTGCGCCCATCGCCGGGTCGGCGGACATCCGGTACAGGAGGTCGGCTTCGGCCGCGGGCCGCGCGGATCTGACCCTGAAGGTTCCATCGCGAACGGCGGTCCCCGGCGGGCGGCCGGCCGCCCAGGCGACGTGTTGCAGGAGCAGCAGCAGGACGAACAGTACCGGCGCGACGCGACGGCTTCGGATTCCGGTGAACGGCATCACCTGTCAGCCCTCGTAGGTGAGCATCGCGGCGGAAATGTCGTCGTGCGACTCCGCGGTGGAAGCGTCGATCATTTTCTCGATCTCGGCGATGATCTCGGCGGGCGGCCGCGGAAGCCGTTCGAGCAGCCAGGCCTGCAACATTTCGTATCCGTCTTCGGCCCCCCGCTCCTGCTCGAAGAAATCGGTGAGGCCGTCGGTATAGAGGAACACCGCATCGCCGGGCGCCAGTTCGACCGTCCTGGTGGTAAAGGCGCTTTCCCGGAAGATGCCGATGAGGGTCCCGGTCGATTCGAGCGGTTCCAGCTTGCCCGTCGATGCCCGCCACAGCAGAGGAAAATCATGGCCGGCATTCGCGTAGACGAAGCGATTCGTGGCTTTGCTGACGAACCCGACGAACGCGCTCGAGTGCAGCCTCGACTCGGCCCCAAGGAAATCCTTGAGCGACACGTTCACCTCGCTGAGCAGGCAGGCGGGATCCGCGCAGCCCGCGACTTTTTCTCTGAACAGGCAGTTGACGACCGCCATGACGAGAGCCGCCGGAATGCCCTTCCCGCAGACGTCGCCGATCAGCATTCCGAACAACTTGTCGGGGCACGAGACGTCGCAGGACGGACGATTGCAGGCGCCGCGACCGCGGCCGCACGTTTCGAGGTAGGTGAAGAAATCGCCCCCGATCACCCTTGCGGACCGGAGACAGACGGCCGGAACGAGCCCCGGCCAGTTTGGGGGGGTGCGCGGCAACACGCCGTCCTGGACCAGTTTGGCGAGCTGGACTTCGCGCTTGTATCGTTCGTTCTGGGCCGTCACGAGGGTGGCCCTCCGGCTCAACTCCTCGTTCAGCGAGTGGTTCTGGAACGTGATGCCGACCTGGTCGGCGAGCACCTGCAGCTGCAGCAGGTCGTCGTCGGTGATGGGCTCTTTCTCGACGTGACGGTCGACCAGCAGCATCCCCCAGCATTTTCCGCCCCGGGCGATGGGCGCGAGCGCGACGGCATCGGTACGAAGCAGGTCCAGCCATCGGGCCATGTCGGGATCGGTCCAGGGGGAGCGGGATATAATACACGCCTCGGTATGTTTCAACAGTTTCCAGATCAGCGAGCCTTCGGATTTCGGAATCACCATGGCCGCGCGCCGCTCCTCGTCGAGATCGATCGCCTGTACGGCGCGCAGGGTCTGCGCCTGCTCGTCCTCGAGGAAGATGACGGCCCGGTCGAAGCCAACGATGCGCTGAACCGATTCGAGGATGTGGTCGAACGGCCGCTCGGTGTCGAGCTCGCGGATATCGTCGAGCGTCTGGGAGAGGTGCTGGAACTCGCGCAGGAAGCGTATTTCCCGTCTGTATTGCAGCCAGGAGCGCACCGTCAGCGCCATGGCGACGACGAGATAGAGGATGGCCCCGGCCCACAAGGCGGAGTTCTGGGGGCGGGCGAGGAGGATTCCCAGGGCGACGGCCCAGCCGAGCCCGAACAGAACGGTGCGGGTCACCTCGGATTCGCGGGGCATGCCCAGAAAGGAGAAGCCTGCCGATCGCATCCCGGCTCGGGGCGTCATGCGGGCCCCCTTCCGGTTTCACGGTAACGTGCCGGAAGCGGAAAACCAGCCTGGGCCGGCCGAACACGGCGGCACCCCTGCCGAAACGACGGCAGGCACCTGTCGTCGGGTTCCCCGCTCACTGTTCCGGCGTTCCGGAGTCGCCCCCCCACTCGGCCAGTCGGAGAACGAGTTTTTTCGGCGTCGGGGCGTCGATGACGAACCGACGATCTTTTTCGAGGAAGTTTTTCAGTCTCTGGCGGATCTTGAACATGAGATCCTTCGTGAAGACGTTCTTGAGTTCGAAACTCGCCACGAGCGGGGCAGAAAAGTGCTTCCAGAGCTCCGAGAGGGTCTGGGGCTTCCCGCGGCGTTTCATATCGACGTAGATACGCTCGACCATCGCCTCGAATAACTCGGCACCGTTGAACGCATAGAAAAAGGCGACAGGGGGGAGAAAACCGAACTGGGTGACGACGTTGCGCGCCTTTCCCACCAGTCTCTCACCTTCTCCCTGGAGGGTGGCGATTTCGGAGCGCATGATGCGCATCAGCATCAGATCGATATCCTTGCGGTTCAAGGTATCGATCAGCGCCTTGTCGGACGGGAAGAACTTCTGCAGGATGGGTACGATCGTCTGCATCGTTTCGGCGCTGAGAAACTGGATATTACGCTGATATGTCTCGGGGTTCTTCCGCTTCATGTCCCCGAGGATCTTCTCAAATTGCAGGATGAACTCGAATTTCGTATCGAATGACATAAGATTTCGATGTTATCCGGAGAAAATAAATTTTTATTTATCGTAGCCGAGTTATCGGCAGAATGCAACAAGAACGATCGCGATTTTTGCGTTTCTTGTGAAAAAAAGAGAACCGCCTTTTCAAGAATACCCGAAAAGGCGGCTGCGTCAACTGGAGTACGACACGATCAACGGTGCGGCAGTTCTTCGAGGTCTTCGAGCGGCGAGATCCCTCCGTTCGCGTTCACGAGCGGAAAGCGATCTTGCAGGAACCGGATGAAACCCAGCAATGAAAGCGAATAGGCGCGAATCATCGGGGACAGTACGGATTTTCGTTTCACGCCGTCATTTCTCCTTTCACAAGGTGGTTGGCCCCCCGGTCTTCCCCCTCATCGGCACGAGTCGGAAATCCTTTAACGTTCTTTGAAGCGGTGCGATGCCGGAACGTGGGATTTGATCGTAAGACCAATCTGCGGACGTGCGCCGATCCAGAGAACATGCGGGCGGTGTTGGCGAAATGGAGCGGCGGAAGGTATACTGCGCAACATGCCAGCAGAGCGTTTCGAACACAACTCCCTTCCTGCCCGGCCGACAACGGCGCGGCATCGCCTCGTCGTCATCGTGATCGTTCTCGCCGGGTTTCTGGTCGGAGCGCACCGTGTCTCGGCCCTGGAATGCGGATCCTGCGGGGCGAAGGGGCTGTCCGCGCTCACCATGTTCTGCCCGAAATGCAGGCAGTCGCTTCACACGCCTCAGATCCAGCGATCCGTGCGGGCGACGGCCGTTCTGTCGATCGACCTCGTCTACACGGGAGACCGCCCCGATCGGTTGCCCGAGTATGGGAAACTCTTCATCAACGGCGTCTACAAAGGGAATATCCCCCTCATCGAGCGCGAAGCGCGGCAACGGGAGATCGACCTCGGTTACAATCGCGGGCTGGGTCACGATTACACGGCGAAGTATCACGCAGACCTGCGCGATCTCGACGTGGGGGTCGTCCGGGTCGAGGTCGAGATGAAATTCAAGCGGCTGTTCGGCTTCGCGCGCAGTTTCCGCAGAGTCTGCTTCCCGTACGTTGCGCTCAAATCGGGAGAAAAAACGACGCTGACGCACTCGTTCAGCCGCGGAAGCAGTTTCCAGATCAAGGCCAACGCCTCCGCCCCCGCGCCGCTGCAGCTTCTGCCGGGTCTTCCCGGTCTTCCAGCTCTGAACGAGCTCATGAAGGTGTCCCCCGGAACGGGTACCATGGGGATCGAGGTGCCCTTCTTCGAATAGCGCTCAGGTTTCCCCTGCATCAGGCCGATGAGAGTATGGGACTCTCAGAGAATCAGATGTGAACGGGAGACATTCAAAATGGCTGCAAACAAGCGTTGTATGCTGATCTTTGTCGTTCTCGGCCTGCTCGGCCTGTTTTTCTTCCCCGATACGGGGTACGCCGCAACGAACTGGATGAAGTATTTCCGCAAGGACACCCTGCTGAACACATACATGCGGGCGTATGCGGTCCAGGGCGATCGTCTGTGGGTCGGCACCTGGGGCGACGGCATCGTGGTCTACGACGGGGCCGGAACGAAGAATTTCAACTCGAAAAACACTCGTTCCGCGCCGGGGCTGAACGACGGCCTCCTCTCCGACTGCGTCACGACGCTCACCGTCGACGATCGGGCCGGGAGGGTCTGGATTGGAACGAACGAAGGCCTCGCCTCATGCAACCTCGAATGCGGGGACTGGAAGCGGTATACCTCGAAAGACGGGCTTCCCAACGACGTCATCCGCGACGTCGCCGTCGACGGCAAGGGCGTGGTCTGGGTCGGCACCCCTTCGGGCGTCGCCAGTTTCGACGGTGAAAGCTGGAAGAAGCACGACAGCACGTCCGGCCTTCACGAAGACAGTATCCACTCGATGACCGTCACCGGCGACACCGTCTGGGTCGCCACGGTCGGCGGCAGCGTCTGCCGGTTCAAGGACGGAGAGTGGAAGGTGTTCATGCACAACTGACGCAGCCTGAGAAAAAACCGCCCCGGAGCTCATTGGGCTCCGGGGCGGTTTCTATATTGCTACTTATTTATCTGGGCTGTCGGTGGCGGAGGTCGCTTCGGTCGTGCCTACCTTGGCTGAAGTGCTGGACGCGGTCGTGGTCGTCGCAGGCGTCGTTGCCGGCGTTGTGGTCGTCGTTGTCGCCGTTCCGGTACTCACCGCGGCCGTTCCGCTTGCGGTCGAGGCGCTCTGCGACCTGAGGGTGCTGCTGAAGGAACTGAGAGCGCCGCCGACCTTGGTGAAAATATCGCCGACCTTGCCGATGAAATCGGCGATCTGGCTCATGTCGCAACCAGTCAGGGTGATCGAAACGATCAGGGCGAGGGTGATGAACAGAGATCCCCGGAACAGATTCCGCAGTTTCATGAAGCATCCTCCTTGAATGTAATTTTTGGATATTCCACTATACCATAACGCGCAAGGAAGGGCATCCGTTACATCTTCTGCGGCCCTCACCCGCCGAAACGCCTCACGGCGGAGAGATATCGACAAGGGAACGCCGGTTGGAAATGAGGTTTGGATTCCGTTCCAGCCGGGAAAGGAACTCGGACCGGACGGCCATTCTGAGCCTGGTGCGAGCCTTCTGTCGCCCGGGATGTTCCGGCGAACACTCGATTTCGACATCGAATGCATCGAGACCGAACATCTTCTTCCGCTCCAGGGAAAAAGAGGTCACATTCGCGGCCAGAAGCCGGCTCGTTCGCGGCTCGGCGGCAGCGAGCTGCGGATGGCGGATCTCCTGGCGGACAATCGTGCGTTTTCCCGGCTCATACACGTATCGCACCCAGTTCGCATAATTTTCTCCGCCCGGTGGCCTGGAACCGAGATCCATGATCGGGAAGACGGGAAACTGCCATTCGGTCGTCTGCGTCGAGTCGATTTTCGAGTATCCGTAGGAGTCGTTGAAGCAGAATGACTTGATGTCGCGCTGGACCTGTTCGATGACGATCCGCGCCGATGCGAGCGTGTCGAGCCGCTCGAGTCCCTGATAGGCTGATTTTCTCGACACGACCATGAAATCGACGATCGGGATGAGCAACAGAACGCCGACGATCGTCACGATCATCATCTCGATCAGCGTGAAAGCGCGACGCATCAGTAATCCGCCCCCACGACGCGCTCGAGGACGATTCCTTGGCGCCGGAGAAACCCGAATTCGCGCGCCTGGACGGTGACCCGGACGAGCACGAGCCTGTTTCCCGGATCGGGCAGCAGGTCGACCTTGCGCTCGAAATGCGCGTAGTCCTCAGGATACGTCACCTTGGCGCCGTCGTCGTATTTCACGTCTTCAAGAGATTTGAAGGAGCCGATTCCGAGGCGGTTCGCGATCTCGCTTCCGGGCGTTTCGACGGCCTCGAGGAGTCGTTCGTATCCGAGCCCAGCGGTCCATTCGATCGCCTCGCACGCGATCGTATACGCGATCGTTTCGCGGTAGGAATCGGCCGTTCCGCGCGTCGACGACGAAAACGCAGAGTATAGGAACACGACGCATACCATAAGAAATATAATGGCAACGACAATTTCAAGAAAGGAAAAGCCGCCGCAGGCGTCATTCCGCCGCATTGTTGTATACCATCCGCATCGCGCGCAGCCGTCCGCCAAGCGTCACCTCGAACCTGGTCTCGCCGGAAAGCGCCGAGCTGTCGTATTCGATGCGATTCGTCTCGTTGCGCGCCATGGTATCGATGTTGATGCGGTCGACCACCAGGTTGCCGAGCACGTCGGCGCGGCGTCCCGAAAAATCCACGCCGCTGCGCGTCGCCATCGGGCTCGCAGGATCATATCGGAAGTTGAGCGCGATCAGCGAGGCCTCGATACGCCCCTGTTCGACCGCGTTGGCCCTGATGACGCCGTCGTAGGTATACAGAACGCAGGGGCCGGCGTCGGCCGCGTTTTTCCTGAACTCCCCTTCGACGACGATGTTTCCGTAGGAAAGGAGAACCCCCGTTCCTTCGTATTTCAGCCCCTTTTTGATGACGAGCCCGCCGTCCTTATCCTCGATCATGAAGACGCCGTTCAGCCTGAGAACGTTTCTTCTCTCGTCGTAGAAGGGGCTCGCATACAGACTGTCGCTCGTCGCGAACCGCTGGGAACGAGTCAGAAAGGACACATAGGGCAGGAAATCGACGAAATCGACCGGCCCGGTGCGGCCTTCGAACGGCGGGCTGGGATCCTTTCCCGGCGAGTTGCGCTCTTCGTACGCGGGTTTCCGCTTGAGCGGATACATGCCGTTCGGCATCGACATCAGGAGGGTCTTGTTCAGCTCCTGATAGCGCTGGACAAGATTGTACACCTCAGGGGCTTTTTCATCGGTCGCCATGGTCTGCATCTGGGCGATTTCCTCGGGGGTGAAGTACTTCAGATCGATTTCGCCCTGTTCCGCGCACATCTGGCGAATTTTTTCGCGCACCTCGGCGTTGTCGCAGATCTCCGTGAGATCGAGCTTGAACGTGGCGGTCTGCCAGAACCGCTGACGGACGTTCCCCTCGATGCGGTCGCACATGGCGATGTCGCCATTCTGTTCACCCAGCAACCCGAGAGCTTCATCCTTGTTGCCGTCTCGGGTGTTCGCGTTCTTGTTGAAAAAATGATTGAACAGTTCGACGATCCTGGTCCAGAGGATCTGGAGAACGTTCCCTTTCCCGGGGAGAGGCTTGTATTCGACCGATATCGTCACCTTGATGCGCTCGGGATGCACATCAAGCTTCCCTTCCGCCGCTTGTTTCATCTCATCGACGATCTTATCGATCTCGGCGGTGAATTTGGGCATCAACCCCGATTGTTTCACTTCATCCCAGGGAATCGTCAGCGGGGGCGGGTTGTCGGGAATCAGATCCTTCATCCGCTCGTCGATGTTCAGGTAAACGAACTTTTCGGCACGGGCCGCGTCCGACGGCCGCGCGCAGCCGAGGAATATCTTTCCACGCCGCCCGGGGTCGGCATGGGTGATCAGCAGGGTCCGGTCGTTGTTGTTCATGCACTTGCCGTTGAACTGGTCGAACTCGCCGAGAGAGTCGCGCACGAAAAGCACGTAATCGTTCGCAGCCGTCGACGTGTAGCCTCTTCCCGCGCGTTCGGCCGGGGCGCTCCGCATGCAGAGTCGCTTGAGATCGAACTCCTCGACGAAGACGGACGACCGGCTCTGGGCGCCGGATCGGAGGGTGACCGTGACGCTCAGCGCAAGCGTCGCCTGGTATTCCCCCTGAAAGGCGCTGCGCTTCGATCTTCCGCCGAAATTTTCGATGAGCGCGTCATCGACGTCTCGAAGCTGGGCCAGGGCATCGATCGTACAGTTTCCGCCGACGAGGCGATCGATCAGAGCCGCCGTGGCCGGGAGTTCCTGGAGCGTGATGGGAAGGCGGGTATCAGGCTTTCCCGGATCGGCGAGCATCGCCCGAAGCGCCGGGTTCGTGCGCAAACGCGACTGGAACCCGGCCCGCCACTCGTCGATGACGCTCTGGGCAATCAGACGGGCGATGTCGTCGCGGTAAAACACCTGGAAGATGTTCTTCGACTGGACGGCCGAGCGCATGAACGCGATGCCCAGCGTCATCATCAACGACACCAGCACGATCACGAGGGGAAGGATCATTCCCCGTTTCCGCACGCTCCGCTTCACTCTCCCCTCCGTTCCCGCACCTTTCATTCTAGAAGGGACCAACGGTATCGTCAACAATCACCGCGGGAGGCGATGACCGGCTTTGACAATCCCCATGTCTTCTGGTACGCTCCCCGCATGTCAAGTCCGCTTCACATCGAGATTCCAGATACATCCCTCCGTCCCGCGCCGTCTCCGGACGCCGGCGGGGGCGCGCGGCACGCGCATCGCGGGGCTTACGAGCATCTGTGGGCAGAACACCGGTATTCGATCGTCGGCCTTTCGATCAAACACTCAAGGACAGCGGCGGGAAAACTCGGAAGAACGCCGCATCTGTTGTCGTTTCTCGGGTTTCTCGCAAGGCACCGGAACGAGCGGCGCCGCGGGCTGAACCATGCCCTGCTGAGCGTCTACGACCATCTCCAGCCGCACCTGGAGCGATCGGAACGGGAAATACTCGTAGAGGCGGTTCTTTCCGGCAATTCGGACATCGACCGAATGCTGTATGACCTGGTCAGATCGACGCAGAAAACCGGCCTGTATGGTTGCAGGCTGTTTTTTCCGCCGCGCGCGCCGAACAAATTCTGGGATTACGGAGAACAGCCGGGCCTGCAGGTTCTGCTCGGGCCGCGCATGGTCCACGTTCCGTTCGCCGTCGTCAGGAAGCGCCTCGAAAGTCTTTCGGGCATTCGCGGCGCCGGCCTTCACGAGCGACTCGCGGCCCTGAGGACCGGCGTTTCCCGCGACGAATACGACACCTGGCCGGAGCTGTTCCGGATGGCTCTGGAAGACCATCTCATGGTCGCCGTGCTGCCGACGGCGGCCCGGCTTCATCCGCGGGTCGAGCTGCCGCTTCCCGAAGCCGTCGTCGAGGACGTCGAGCCGATGCATGCGGCCCTGCTCGCCCTGGAACGCCTCTGGGATGCCGACCCGGACATGCTCCCCCATCTGCCGTCCGTGGAAGACTGGCGTGCGGCGATGGCCCCCGATCGTCTCCCCTGGGCCCGTCCGATCGACCCGGCAAGTATAGATATAGCTATAGGAATGGTCAGCGAGGAGTTCGCGGATCAGCTCGACCTCGAATGCGGGCGGAAAGCGGGAAGCGAGACCGCCCCGGAAGACATGCCGCCGGAAACTCCGGAGAACGGAGAAAGCGGCGAAGGGGATACTCCCGAGTTCGTCTGACCTGAGGTTCCCTACATGCTCGCGTAGGAGTGCAGTCCGGACAGGAGCAGGTTCACGCCGAACAGGGTGAACAGCGTCACGAGGAAGCCCGTGATCGACAGAAAGGCCGTCCAGGTTCCGCGCCAGCCGCGTGTCAGACGGACGTGCAGGTAGAGCGAGTAGACCAGGAAGGTAATGAGGGCCCAAGTTTCCTTGGGGTCCCAGCCCCAGTAGCGACCCCACGCCTTGTTGGCCCATACCATGCCGAAGATGATCGCACCGACGGTGAACAGGGGGTAGCCGAGGGCGATCGCGCGGTAGGTCAGATCGTCGAGCGTCGCGGCGGACGGCAGCCAGCGTTCGGCCGTGCGGCCGACGACCCCGCGGTAGAGATACGCCATGAAGATCAGGATGCCGAGGAAAAACAGGACGGGAAGCACGACCCACAGCACCAGCGTGCGGCCCTCCTCGCCCGGCGACCCTTTTTCGATGTATCTCCGGGCGAGCCCCGCCATGACGGCAAGGAACGCGGTCGGCAGGCCCGCGACGACGAGGGCGCACACGGTCTTTTCGCCGCCCTCTGCCGGCGGCGGCTCGTCGGACGCGGCGCGGCCGGTGCGGCCTTCGATCAGGCGGCGGAGGCAGAACAGGTAACTGAGCACGAAGGCGAGGGCAAAACAAGCCTCACCCAGGAACGCCACGGCGACGTGAAGATACAGCCAGTAGGACTGGAGTGCCGGCACGAGGGGCCGCGCGTCGCGCGCGAAGACCGAGGCGACGCCGATCATCAGGACGGCCAGCACCGCCGATCCCGCTTCGGCCAAGGCGATCGGGGTCTTGCGGGTGAAGACGACCGAAACCCACGCCAGAAACGTGGAGAGGGTCACCAGCGACTCGTACATATTGGACAGGGGCGGGTGACCGGCCGATGTCCAGCGCAGTCCCAGGGCCGCCGTGGCGATGGCGGCGGCGGCGATCGAGGCGGCGCGGGCTTTCGAATACCAGGCGCCGCGGTTGAGGGTGGCCGCGGCCGCGTGGCCGATGAACGCGATCATGTACAGGCACATGGCCATCGTGAAACAGCCGGTTTCGAGATTCAAGCCCGTTCCTCCGGTGTTCGGTCTTCGGCCACCGTCGGCGGCGGCGCGGATGTTGCCCTGATGTCCTCCAGAAGTCTCTTCAGCATGACCGGAGGCCGATTGCCGGCCACGGCGAGCCAGGTCGAGCCGTCTGCACGGCGCAGCAGCCATGTTTCATAGTATCCGATGTAAAACGTCAGGCACAGCCCGAGCGTCATCAGCAGGCAACCCGCCCAGACGACCGGCACGCCGGGGTCGTAGGCAACCCGGAGGCCGCTTTCGTAAACCGGGTCGGCGGAGAGAACCTCGAACCGGTACGGGAGGGTGTTCGCATGGCCGGAGAGTTCCGCCATTTCGGGAACGAAGGCCCAGCCGCGCCCGGCGGCCTTGCCGTCGGGGCCGTAGGCGACGATATGGCCGGCCGGGTTGCGCAGCTCGTCCGACACGCTGACGACACGCTCGCCCATGATCCGGAAGTCGGGCAGAAACTCGATCAGAGCAAAGGAGTTGTCGCTCCAGTCAGGTTTGAACGGCTTTCCGACCTCGAGCGTGAGGGTCGCAACCATCGCGTCGGGACCGGTCGCTCCCGGTCGCATCGCCGCCAGCACGACCTTCCGGTATTTTTTCTTCCAGTCGGCCTGGTAGAACGTGTATTCGCCCCAGGAGAAAGGCTGGTTCACCCGCACGACCCCGCTCGCCGGCTCATGCCCGGCTCCCGAAACGGCGATTCGGGAGTTCCAGCTTTTGACGCTCGGGGGTTCTTCCGGCGTCGTTTCGTGGTACTCGACCCAGAGTTGCTCGAACTTCACCCGGCAGGCCGGGTTCAGCATTCCCGACTGGAATGCGGCGGCGCCGGCCTCGACATCGCGCCTGATCGTCTCGAGTTGCGGATCGTGAGGATTCCGCATCTGGATGGCGCGGGCCTGCCGGCTCATCCGATCGGCCGCCGCCGCGGCGCGGAGGACCGCAACGGGAGGCACGGCCGCCGTCTCGCCTTCCATGCCGAAGATCGCCATTTCGGCGCCGGATATCGCGCCCCACATGCCGCCCGCAAGGATCGCCACGAACCCGACGTGAATGAGCAGCCCGCCGACGAGCGAGGCCCTTCCGCGGACGCGCAACTGGAGTGTCGTTCCGTCCTCGAAATGTTTCTGTTCCCAGCCGGTGGTATCTGGAAGCGGCTTTTCCGGCGGCCATGCCGCGCCGGCCTGCATCGACGCGATCTCGGCCGGCTGGGCCAGCGCCAGGCGCCTGAACAGTTTCGCCCGGGTGAGCTTGAGCCGCGTGACCGTGCAGACGATCGACGATGCCGCGAGCAACCCCAGGAGCAGGTTGAACAGCCAGCCTCGATACAAATCGTCGAACCCGAGGTCGAGCATGATCTGGCCGATGCGGGGATAGGCGATGAGATACTCGGCGGCCTCGCGGCCCTGGGGGACGAGCGTTCCCGCCATCGACATCAGGCTCAGGAGGCCGATGAGAACGATGGCGGTGCGAAGAGAGGCTAGGAATCGAAACAACGGCCGCATCAGGCCAACTCTTTCATGATCAGGAAACCGCCTTCAGGGCGCGTTTCGCCGGCATCCATTCCTGGATGCGCCGGCTGATCCCCGCGGCGTCGAGGCCCAGCATGGCCCGGAGCTCCACCTGCTTGCCCTGCGGAACGAAGCCGTCGGCGATGCCGATCCGCAGGATGCGCGGCGCATAGCCGAGATCGGTCGCCGTTTCCATGACCGCGCTTCCGAATCCGCCCTCGAGGACCCCTTCCTCGACCGTCACGATCGGAATCCGCCGGCTCAGATGGGTCTCGAGCAGGTCGCGGTCCAGGGGCTTCACGAACCGCGCGTTGATGACGGCCGCGTCGATGCCGGCCCGGGCTAGCGTTTCCGCGGCTTCGAGAGCGGGATGGACCGTGTTTCCGATGGCCCAGATCGCGAGATCCGCTCCCTCGCGGCACTGCTCTGCCCTGCCGAGGGAGATCGGCTCCTGCGGGACTTCTGCCTTTTCCCCGATCCCGGATCCGCGCGGATACCGGATGCTCGTCGGCCCTTCAATGGTCGCGGCGAACCGCAGCATCGCGGGAAGTTCGATTTCATCCTTGGGCGCCATGACGACCATGTTCGGGATGGGCCGGAGAAGGGGAATGTCGAAAACACCGTGATGCGTCGGGCCGTCTTCGCCGACCAGGCCCGCGCGGTCGAGGCAGAACATGACCGGCAGGCGCATCAGGGCGACGTCGTGGATGACCTGATCGACGGCGCGCTGCAGAAACGTCGAGTAGACAGCGAAGATCGGCCGTCTGCCGCCGCGGGCAAGTCCCGCCGCGAACGTCACGGCGTGTTCTTCGGCGATGCCGACGTCGAAAAATCGCTCGGGAAAATCGTGAGCGAAGCCGGCAAGGCCCGTTCCCTCTTTCATCGCGGCGGTGATGGCCACTACCCGCTCGTCTTCGCAGGCCATCTCGATGACGGTCTGGCCGAAAACGCCGGTGTAGGAGGCGGGGGATTTGACCTTTTTCACTTCGCCGGTCGAGATTTCGAACGGCCCGATCCCGTGGAAGAGCGGCGGCTGGTCCACCGCAGGCTTGTATCCGCGCCCCTTTTCGGTGAGCACGTGGACGAGAACCGGGCCGCCGCGGTCCCGCGCAAACGTGAGCGTCCGCTCGAGCAGCTCGAAGTTGTACCCGTCGATCGGGCCCATGTATTTGAACCCGAATTCTTCGAACAGCATGCCCGGCGTGAGCAGATACTTGAGACTGCCCTCGATTCTCGAGAGCATGTTGAAAATACGGGCCCCGATGCCGGGAATCTGCTTCACGATATGGGCCATGTAATCCTTCGGCGTCGTGAAATACGGCTCCATACGGAGAGAATGCAGATACCGCGACAGCGCGCCGACGTTCGGCGAGATCGACATGCCGTTGTCGTTGAGAACGACGACCAAGTCGGGATGCAGGTGGCCGGCGTGGTTGAGCGCCTCGAACGCCATTCCGCTCATCGCGCCGTCGCCGATGACCGCGACGACCTTGTGCCGTTGCGCGTTCTGATCGCGGGCGACGGCCATTCCCAGCGCGGCCGAAATCGAGGTCGAGCTGTGCCCGGTGTCGAATGCGTCGTGCTCGCTTTCGGTGATCTTGGGAAAGCCGCTCAGGCCGCCGAGCGTGCGCAACGTCGGGAACTGCTGAATCCGACCGGTCACCATTTTGTGGATGTATGTCTGGTGGCCGACATCGAAGACGATTTTATCCTGGGGAGAATGAAATACCCGGTGCAGCGCCAGGGTGAGCTCGACGATGCCGAGATTGCTGGCCAAGTGGCCGCCGTTGCGGGCGACGACCTGGATGATCCGCTCCCGGATCTGGCCGCTCAGCCGTTGCAACTGGGCGTGGGACAACCCTCTCAGGTCTTCCGGGGAACGGATCTGGTCGAGATCCATGTCTGCCTCCGCGCCGACGATGACGTGTATGCCCTCCATGAGGGCGAAGCGTGAGTATACCACAGACACTCCGGCCGGAGCAAAGCGCCGAAGGCCGATCGGGGCGGTGACGGAATGCGGCGGACCCTTACGCGTTCAGGGCTGCGATCAACTTGTCGATCTCAATCCCGTGCGCTTCGGCGGCCTGGGCGAGGCTTTCTCCCGAAGCGATCGAGCAGCCGAGACAGTGCATGCCGAAGCCCATGAGGATATTCCCCGCCTCCGGTTTTTTTTTGAGAATATCGCCAATGAGCATATCCGACGTTATTTTATCCGACATTGTTCTTCTCCCGTGTCGTGATGTTGGCCGTTTCGTTTCTTCTCAGAGATCATTCGGGGGCGTCGACATGCGATCCAGGTCGTGGTGCTTATCCTCGAGAGCCTTCGATTGTCCGGGAACGAAGAGAAGGACCCAGACGGTCTGGAACACAATCTTGACGTCGAGAATGATACTATATTGATCGATATAATAATAATCGTACCCAACCTTGTCGGTCAGGCGCAGGTAGTAGCGGGAGTTGACGGCCGCCAGTCCCGTGACGCCGGGCCGCACCGAAAGCCGTCGGCCCTGGAACTCCAGGTGCTGATTGACGAAGAAGGGCCGCTCGGGGCGTGGGCCCACAACCGACATGTCGCCGGTGAGAACCAGGAAGAACTGGGGCAGTTCGTCGAGCCCCACGCGCCGGATGAAGCGGCCGAGCCGCGTCACGCGGGGGTCGTTCTCGGTCGAGATCTGAGGCCCCGTTCCCGCCTCGGCGCCGGTCCGCATGGACCGGAACTTGATGACGTCGTATTCCCTGCCGTATCTCCCAACCCGCTTCTGCCTGTAGAATACGGGGCCCGGCGAGTCGAGCCGCATCAGAACGGCCGTCAGGAGCATGAGCGGCGAAGAGACGACGATGGCGAAGATGCTGAAGCAGATATCGAAAGTCCGTTTCACCAAGCGTTGAGCGTCGGTGAGCGGAAGGGCCGACACGGTGATCAGCGGCAAATCCTCGAGGCTCGACAGGCCGGTCATGCCGGCGGCCGTCGTCGGGTCGCAGGCGATCCGGACGAGGAACTGGTGGGGTTCGACCTTGCGGTGATAAAAGATTTCGGCCCAGAACGCGTCGAGGCGGATATGCGGGTTCGTCACGAGAACCTCGTGGGCATGCCGAAAAATGACTTCGGACGCCAGTTCCCGAACCTCTTCCGGCTTGAAGACCCCCAGGAGGTGGTAACGCACGCCGCCGCGACGGTGAAAGTGCCGGATGATCCGCTTTCCCTCGGTTTCTTCTCCGATGATGACGACCCGCTTCAGGAGAGGATACGGCTTGAACCATCTCAGGAGGAAGATACGCGCGAAGAAGAGCACGAGAATGCCGATGATCGTCGAGAGGAGGATGATCGGACGCGGGAACGTATACGCGAGCGTCGCCATGGGGCGGTACAGGGAAATCAGCAGGTTGAACGCCACGAACGTCGAGAGAAGGGTCGCGCCGACGTGGGAAAAGATGTCCGATGCCGCCGTCAGCGCCCTGATGCGAAAGACGTCGAACATGAGGCCGAAACAGGCGAACAGCGTGAACAGGTACCAGCGCACGTCGAAATACGCATTGATATAGATCATCCGGCCAGCAATCTCGTGCAGCCAGTATTTGAACACCCCGCGGAATATCGCGTTCAGAAGAAACGCGTCGAGCAGGAGTAGCCCGATGCCGAACAGCCACTCCCCGCCGTGGGAGAGACGGAACACGAACCGTCGCAGCGAACGCCGGTCCTGGCTCACGAGGGCTCGTCTCCGAGCATGACGCAGATGTGCGCCAGATGGCTTTTCTCGGCCCTGATCAGCGCCGCGACGCCCGTTCGCGCAGGCATCGAGGGCGGGAGCAGGTCGTAGATCTCGTGCAGCAGGAGAATGGCATCCTTCTCGTATTCGACGGCCTGCAGCAGGGCCTGGTTTTCGCTGACGGGCGGCTGCCGGTGGTCTCCCGCCGCGATGTGAAGAGCGCACCCGCGTCGCAGGGCGTCGAGATACGCCATCATCTCGGGAGAGGCATAGCCGTCGGGGATCTCGAAGGGCATGGCGAGGGCCTCGCCGACGATCCGCCGAAACTCGCTCTCGTGCTCGCCTTCTTCGCGCGCCAGGCGCTCGAACAATTCCCTGGAGCGCGGCGTGAACGCGTCCCGGCTCATCCGCTCGTAAAATTCGCGACCGCGCTTCTCGATCCGGTCCGCCAGCTCGAACAGATCCCCGGGACGGAAAACAGTCACCATGTCAGGCGCTCCATCGGCTCTTCAGCGCTTCAGCGCCAGCTCGATCTCGTTCGCCATGTCGGGCAGGGCCAGAACCCGCGTCACGGCCCCCTGCTCGAGCGCCGCCCTCGGCATCCCGTAGACGACCGACGTCGCGCGGTCCTGGCCGATCGTCAATCCGCCAACCAGTTTCAGATTCTTGAGCCCGCGCACGCCGTCCTCGCCCATCCCCGTGAGGATGATGCCGAGCGCTTTTCTGCCGAAATTCTCGGCGGCCGAAAAGAAGGTCACGTCGATGCACGGCGCATACCGTTCCTTCTCGGCTTCGTTCGGAGTGATGACGAACTGATAACGTCCGTCAGGATGGCGGCGGAACCGCGTCTGCGCATCGCCCGGACAGACATAGGCAACCGAACGCTGCAGGATTTCGCCGTTGACCGCCTCCTTGACGCGAATGTTGCACAGCATGTTCAGCCGCTGGGCGAACGCTCCCGTGAAGGTCCCGGGCATGTGCTGGGCAATGACGACAGGCGCGGGCAGGTTCGGCGAGATTCCAGCCAGGACCTGTTGAAGCGCAGGCGGCCCGCCGGTCGACGAACCGATCACGACGACCCAGTCGATGCGCGTATCGTTCTCGATCGCGACCGCCGGGCGTTTGGGCTGCACCTCGACGGCGGTGAACCGCGGCTGGCGCGGCTGACTGTCCGCCGCCGCCCTGATTTTCGCCAGGAGGTTTTGCTTCAGGACAAGAATATTCGACGTTATCCCCGATCCGGGCTTGCCTACGTAATCGAACGCTCCCAGGTCGAGGGCGTCGAACGTGACTTTCGCTCCGTCCTGCGTCATCGAGCTGACCATCAGCACCGGAACCGGGCAAATCCGCATGATCTCCCGGAGCGCATGCAGGCCGTCCATGATCGGCATCTCGATATCCATCGTCACGACGTCCGGCCGCAGGCGCTGAGCTTTCTCGATCGCCTCCTGACCGTTCGACGCGGACCCGATGACCTCCATCTGGGAGTCTTCCCTGATCATGCGCTCGATCGCGGTACGCATGAACGCCGAATCGTCGACGATCAGCACCTTGATTTTCCTGTCAGCGGTCATGTCGCCGTTCCTGCTCCCCCGCGGAGATTTTCCTGTAACCGTATGCCCCGTTGCAATGTGTCAGCTCGAACACCCCGGGCATCGGCGGCAGACTCTCGGTCTCCCCGAGAAACAGCATGCCGCCGGCGTTCAGAAGCCCGTGGAACGTGCGCACCAGCACCTGCCGGAACTCTTCGTCGAAATAGATCAGCACGTTCCGGCACATGATGATATCCGAGCCGGCATGGCATTTCAACTCGCCAAGATCTTTCAGATTCCGCACATGGAAGTTCACCAGCCTCCGGATGCCTTCTCCGACGCGAAATACAGCGTCCTCCTCGAGGCCTGCCGGAAGAGGCAATTCGAATTCGTCCCGTATCTCGCCGGTCTGGCGTCTGAACGACCGGGCGCCGTATTCCCCGGCACAGGCATGGTCGAGAAGGCGCCTGTTGATGTCCGTCGCCGTGATCTCGATCTGCATCTTTCCGTCTCTCCGGCGTACCCAGTCCGCGATATAGGCAAGCGAATATGCCTCTTCCCCGGTCGCACACGCCGCGCTCCAGATGCGCACGGCGTCGATGCCGTGCCGTTTTTTTTCCGCCAGCAGCGCCGGCAGGAACGTATGGGCGAGATATCGAAACTGGCCGGGATTGCGAAAGAAAAAACTTTCTCCGATCGTTATGCGGGACATCAGATCGTCTCTCAGATGATTCCCGATCGCGCTGGTCAAAAGGGCCAGATACTCGTCCATCGATGCCAGGCCGAGTTCACGGATATGCCGGCAGATTTTCTCATCCAGCCCGCTCGGGGAAATCCTGGACAGAAGAATACCGGCGTAATCCCGGATGAAATCGGAAAGAGCGGCCCTGTGTTGCGGCGTGATACGGATCATGCCTTGTGATACGGCTCGCCCGCGAGAATGCTCAATCCGCGATACAACTGTTCGGCCAGCACGAGCAGGGCCAGCTGATGATTCAGCGTGAAGGAGGAGAGCGCCAGCTTTTCATGGGCCGCCGCCTTGATATCGGCCGCCAGTCCTGCCGACGGGCCAAGGCAGATCACCAGCTTGTTCAGACCGGATCTCAGGGTTGCGGAAATCCACCCGGCGAACGTCATCGAATCGTACACCTTCCCATGTTCATCCAGCGCCACGACCCTCTCCGCGTCCTCGATGCGACGCCGCATTTCGGCCTCGTCGCGGCAATGGATGACGCTGACCCCGAGCCTGCCCCGGCATCTTCCGAGGTATTCGTCGACGAGTTCGCGGTATGGCTTGTCCGTGTATTTGCCGACCATCAGGATTTCTACGCGCACGTCATCCCCCGTGGACCGGCGCGTCGGAAAACTCGAATCGCTTCTGGGATGGCATCGTCGCCGGGAAAAGGCTTCGCGCCGTCTTCCGCCGGGCCGATGCCGCCGCGCACGCGCACGTTTCCGTCGCCGCGTCCTGGGTAGCAATCGTCAGGCCGGCACCGGCCATCATCGGAAGCGCGAGAAGGGGCTCCACGTTTTCGCGCACCAGTCGCGGCGTGTTCGCCTCCTGGCTGACGTGAACGAGCACGAGGTGCCGTAACGGCTTCTGGAGGCGGGTCAGCACGCCTCGCACCCCCGCGTTCGGCAGATGGCCGGTTCGTCCCCTGATGCGGCGCTTCAGCCAGTCGGGATAGGAACAGGTCGCGAGCATCTCCTCGTCGTAGTTACTTTCGAGGCAGAGCACGTCGGAGCAGGTCAGATGCGCCATCGCAACGGGCGTCAGGTGACCGAGATCGGTCGCCGCAGCCAGAGAGAGCCCTCCGGCCTCAAACCTGAATCCGACGGGTTCGACGGCATCGTGGGGAACCGGGAACGTCCAGACCCTCAGGCCGGCAAACTCGAATTCCCTGTCGGTCGGAAGCCGGACGGCATGTTTCACCTCGAGCCCCTTGCGCTCAATCGCCGCGAGCGTCCCGCGCGTCGCGAAAATGGGCAGTTCTCCACGTTTTCCGAGGAGAACGCGAAGCCCTTTCACGTGATCTTCGTGGTCATGGGTGATGAACAGGCCGTTCAGCTCGTCGAGCGTGATGCCGAGCGCCTCGAGCCCTTGGACGATCCGTCTGCAGCTCAAGCCGGCGTCCAGCAGGAAACGGCGCTGCCCGAACCCGATCACGGCGGCGTTTCCCTGACTGCCGGACCCCAGAAACGTGACGGTGATCACTCGGAGATCCTGAAACGCTGCCGGTTGATCCGGATTCTCGAAACGAAGATATTCATGGATGGAATAAGTATGCACCGAACGGCTCATTTTTTCCAGTGGGTTTTCGGCCATCCACGGGGCACGTGCTCTGCAAAAAGCGGGGCACGTATATTTCAGGAATCGCCGTGCTTTTCCTCGCCACGAAGGCGTCTGAAACTCTTCGGAAGCGCCGCGACGACATCGCTGACGCTCATGGCGTCCGCCCCGAACTCGCCCCGGGCGACGTCGGCGGCGTCCGAGTGCAGATATACGCCGACGATTGCGGCATGGAGGGCGGAAAGCCCCTGGGCCATCAACCCGCCGATCAGCCCCGACAGCACGTCGCCGGCCCCGCCGCGGGCGAGCCCGGAGTTCGGTCTGCTGCAGACGTAGACCCGGCCGTCCGGGGCAGCAATGATGGTCGTCGCCGACTTCAGGACGAGAACGCACGACATCAGCCCTGCGAACTCGCGCGCGACGCCAATCATGTCTTCCTGGATGGAGGTGATCGTCCGTCCCGTCATCCGCGCCATTTCGCCGACGTGGGGCGTCAGCACCATATCGTGTCCATGTTTTTTCAGTTTCGCGAGGTCGGCGGGCTCCGGCAGCGCATCCGCGTCGAGAACGATACCGCCGGCCCATGCGTCGGTCAACGCGTTCATCGAGGCCTTTGACGATTCCGAGCGTCCCCAGCCCGGACCGGCAACCACGGCCGCATATCTCCCGACGAATCCGCGGATTTCTTCCGCCTCGAGGGCAAAGCCGCCGTCCCGGTCGTCGAACGGGCGCACGATGACTTCGGGCGGAACGGGGCATGTCATCTGGCGCGCGATACTGGCTGGCAGGCCGAGGGTGACCAGGCCGGCTCCCGACCTCAGCCCGCTCTGGGCCGCGAGAACGCCTGCCCCCTGGTAAGCATCGGATCCCCCGAGAATCAGCAGATGCCCGAATGCGTTCTTGTGGGCGGATTCACGTCTTGCGGGCAGAAGAGCGGACGCCAGCTCATGAGTGACGAGGGTA
Organism: Candidatus Ozemobacteraceae bacterium; assembly: GCA_035373905.1. Classification (NCBI taxonomy): domain Bacteria; phylum Candidatus Rifleibacteriota; class Candidatus Ozemibacteria; family Candidatus Ozemibacteraceae; species Candidatus Ozemibacteraceae bacterium. Next base: position 51,797 of record DAOSOK010000008.1, read on the forward strand.
TGCGAGGCGGAAACGGTTTCGAACGAGATCTGCGGCAATCCGATATCGGCCACCCAGACCTCTCCGACGATGTCCCGCCCCGGATACACGAACATGCCGAGCTTCGGCGCCCCCAGCGTGATCGTGCTGCTGGCGCGGATAGAAGGATCGGACACGCGGCCGGTGGTCGCGTCGAGCCCCGACGGGACGTCGACCGCGACGCACCAGACATGGCTCTGGTTGATGGTCCGCACGACTTCGCGCAGATAGCCGTTGATATTGCCGGTGAAGCCGGTTCCGAAGATGGCGTCCACGACCACGTCCGAGAAGTTGAGCGTCACGCGGAGCCTGTCGAGATCCTCCGCATCAGCCATGACCACGGGCTGGCCGCCGGAAGCCATGAACACGGTGAGGTTTTTCGTCGCATCCGGTGACAGCTCGTCCATTCTCGAGGTCAGGAACACTTCGACGGACACGCCGGCGTTCAACAGGTGGCGTGCCACGACGAGGCCATCGCCGCCGTTGTTCCCGCGGCCGCAGACGATCGTGAATCGTTTTCCCCTGAGTCCCGAGAGATTTTTTTCGAGCGTGAACAGGATCTTCAGTCCGGCATTTTCCATCAGGACAAGACTGGGAATGCCTATTTTCTCGATCGCATGACGGTCGATCTCGCGCATCTCATTCGCCGTAACAAGCCTCATCACGCACCCCCCACGATTCTCAGGTGCGGAAAGTATACCATGCCGCCGGCCCCGCAATACCGGCCCCCCAACGTTCGGGAAATGCCGCCCCGCGCACCGAAGGGGGGCGAAGCGTCAGAAGATGGCGCCGAGACCGAAAATGAGCGGCTTCCAGTCGTAAAAATCGGTGTAGGAACTCTTGGTCTGAGCGCCCAGGTCGGCCCAGAAACCGCGATGCGACTTGTACCGCCAGCCGATCGAAAAGACGTCGCCGTTGTAATCTGCGAGGAAACGGCCTCGATATCCGCGTTCCCCCGGCCTCGTCGGCGGATACTCGGTTCCGGCGAGCAGGCACAGGGATTTCGGCTCGCGACGGCCGCGGTCGTAGGAGCCGTAATTGGCGACGCCCGAACCAGGGTTGCCCCCGAAATTCCAGCCGACGCCGAAGCCGCCGAACGTCAGAAACATCGTGTGATAATTGTTCGAATTCGTGTCGAGCACCATGCCCACCGCGGTTTCGGCGAATTCACCGGTTCCGAAGGCCGGAAGCCGGAATTTCAGGTTGATCGTGGCGTCGGGATCGACGTCGTCGACGCCCCTGCGCGAATCCATCGCCTTTTGAACGCCGAGTTCGAAATCTCGCAACGGAGAAAATCCGAACGCCAGGTTCGTCAGCGAGCGCTCGGTCTTCGTGCCGGGAACCTGATACAAGCGGGTGTGCGCGGCAAGCTCGACCCCGCCCTGCCTGATCGTCGTTCCCGTCGGCGCCTGGATGTAGCCCGAAGGGCCCTGGAGCGTCAGATCGGCCGAAGCGGTCGAGACTGCCGCCAGAAATGCGAACAGGAGTGCAGCAATCGAACGAGAGCGCATCACAAAGACTGGTCGCCTCCATCACCCGGATTTTCCGCGAGAAAGCGCTTGTGGCATTCCCAGAAGTTCTGGCAGTAGGTGCAACAGTTCCGCCGATCCATGCACCGCTCGCCCCGGTACCAGTTGATCTTGCAGGTCGGGAAATACTTGCACCGCCAGCAGCAGTGCCAGTTGATCCGGAGGAAGTTCCGCCGTTTGATCTCCTCGATGATCAGCGCCATCGAGATGACGTTGCGTTCGAGGGCGGGATTCTGCATCAACTGGTTGAATTCGGCAATCTCCTCATCGTTTCCGTACAGGTTCACGATGAAGATCTCTTCGGCAAAAACGGGCAGATATTCGTCACTCATACGTTTTCACGATGCATCCGGCATTCAGCCAGAGATACCACACCCACTAGTATCGACCGCCAGGCACGTATTCCTGAGGAGAAAAAGCCGGTTCAGCGCGGCAGACCGACCGTCCGGACGCCATCCATGGTCACGACGAGGGCAGCCGCACGCGAAACGACAGGTTGCATGCTGAGAATGCCCGACGGCAGCGGACCGCCGGCGGCAACAGGGGGGCCTCCCGCCGATGGAAGTTGATAGATCGTGTTTTCCCCGCTTATCCAGAGGTTCCGGTCCCAGGTGAGACCTCGCACGCGGCCGCCGATGGAAGCGATTTTCGAGGCGACGCGCCCCGCATAGGCGTAGATGGAACCGTTCGAAAGCCCGATATACAGCCGTCCTTCGCCCGCCACGGATGCGGTCGCCTTGAGGTCCGGTCCGGTTTCCCCCGGGTAAAACGTGATGACCCATCGTCCGGATTGATCCTGTTCGAGAACGCCTCGATCCGTCACGACAAGGGGCTGGTCCCCAAGCGTCTGAACGAACCGCGCCTCCCTGAAGAAGTCTTCGGGAATCCGGCCTGCCGGCTCTGTCTTTCCGGCGGCGTCGACGCGCACGAGCCATCCGCCCTTCTTCAGCAGCAGGAGACCGCTCCCGCTTCCAGCCGCGGAAACAAGCTCCGCCGCCTGGTCAGGTTTGAGAAGGGGGGTGGGCCTGCCGCCTTCCAGGGACATGATCCCGAGGACCCAGGAATAGAGATAGGATTTTCCGTTCAGCCGCCAGAGAGCGACGATTTGATCGTCGCCCAGCGCGCCGTTTGCCCGGTTGAGGTTTTCCCAGCGGCCGTTTTCGAAGAACCACAGGCCGTCGTTCGTCGTTCCGACCCACACGCGCGCACCATCCCACAGGACGCAGGAGGCGGAAGGACCGCGCAGCGAGGCGGGAAGAGGGACCGTTCCGAAAATGGGATCGGAAACGGCCTGCGCCGACGTCGGCGCCTGCGAAATCGCCTGATACTGCGGAAGCACGGGAGCCGTCACCTGCGGAACCGGCGGAGCGGCGGCCGCAGGGCCGGATACCGGCACGGGGGTTTCCGGGACAAACGTTCCCACCGAGGGAATGATCGGCTGGACGGGAGCGGCCGCGGGAACGACGGGTGGCGCTCCCGGCACGGGCGCGTCCGTCGTCGCGTTCGTCGGCGCCAATGCGGAACCGTTCACGGTCGGAAGTCCCTGAAACGCATGGAGCAGAATGCGTTTCGGGCCGACCGTCGCGACGAACTCGCCGCTGATCGCAAGGGCGCGCTGGCCGACGTCGCCGCTCAACTTTTCGAAACGGCCATCGCGGTAGCGGAACAGGCCCTCGTCAGAACAGACCAGGAGGGCATCTCCAGCCATCGCCATGTCGCGGACACTCCGCGGCTCGCCCGGCGAGAGCGTCGTCCAAACCCAGTCCCGGCCGTTTTTGAAGCCGGCGGCGAGACCGACGTCGGTGCCCAGGTAGATCGCAGAGCGATCGGCGACAAGAGCGGTGACGGCGCGCCCGGCGAGGAGCTGGAGCCGAACCGGCTCGAAGGTGGTACCGTCGCCTTTGAGAAGCCCGCGCTCGTGAGCGACCCAGAGCTCTCCGTCGAGCCATCCGAACCCGACCGGGGTCAGGCCCTGGGTTCCGAGAAGCACGACGGCAAGGCCGTTGCGGCCCTTCAGCAGACCGTGGCCGACGGTTCCGATGAGATGCCCTCCGTCGCTCGTCGGAGCAACCTGGTTCAGCAGGTGGACGGGAAGCGTGTTTCCCTCGTAGAGCGGCGTCACGACGCCAGTCGTATCGAGAGCGAACGCTCCTCCGAATCCGGCGACGACAAGGCGGCCGCCGTCGACCAGGAGATGCCGTGCGTAGTAGTCGGCCGGCAGGCCGCTCACGGCCGTTGCGATGCCGCTTGCGGGGTCGATTTGCGAAACGCCGCCGTCGCCGCCGACGAACAGGCTGCCGTTCCACCAGGCCGCGGTCGTCACGTTTGCAAAGCCGGCGAGCCGGTGCTCGACGGTCCGACTGATGGCGCCGGTCGCGCCTGCCGGAACACCGGCCGGCGTCGCCTGAAGAACGAGGTCCGTGCGCGGCTGGAGCAGCAGGATTCCCGCGATAAAGGCGATGACGATCGCCCCGAACAGGATCTCGGGAGTCAGGGCCCAGCTGCGACGGCGAAGGATCTCGTCTTTCGCCTTCAACTCAGCGATCTCGCCGGAGAGCGCCATCAGCCGCTCGCGGTCGGGACTTTGCGCGTCGGCGGTTTCCTTCTGTGCCCCGGCTTTGGCGAATAGAACGGCCCGCCGTCGCTCCAGAGACTTGATCCTGACGGTGAGACCACCGATTTCCCACCAACGCTGGAGTTCGGCAACGGCCCACGCCATCCCGTCGGCAAGGTGGCCGAACAGGCGGCCGGGAAGCGAGGCACGTGAAATCGAACCGACCTCGAACAGCGGTTCGCCGCAATGCCGGCAGTATTCCGCGATCGGGAAATTCGCCTGCTGACAACGGGAGCAAACCTTCGGGCTCTGTTCCATCACGCCTCCTGCAGCCTGTTAGAGATACTCGGGAATGACCTGGGTCGAGGACGAGCGCTTGTCTTCGATCTTCAGAATCGGCTTGCTCTGCCTGATTTCGCGATACTTCGTGATCGTGCCGAACGGCACCAGGTCAACCTCCGTCCGCTGTCCGAACGCGTCGGCGAGATTGCGGGCCATGGTCTCGCGGGAATCGTGGGCGCCGTATTCCTCGGCGGTCACCCGGATGCGGTCGTCTTCGATGACGACGCGATAATCGCCGAACAGGCCGTGCGAGAAGATCGCCTCCTCGAAGTGGCGCACCCCCATGCGCCGGCCGTTGAGGACGACGGTCAGTTCCCATCTGCCGTGCGGCTCGATGCTGACGGTGAACCCGTAGGGGCAGGCGCTGTCAGCGACGGTGACGAAGTCGTCGAGCAGATATCGCACGAGCGGGGAACTTTTCTTGAGAAGGTTCGTATAGGCGAACCGTCCCTCTCCGCGCGTGCCGATGCAGGTCAGCCGCTCGTCGAAAATTTCCGGATGGTAGATGGGCAGAACGTGCTTCTCGCCGCACGGACACGGCAGGGAGAAGAAGCCCTCGACACAAGCATAAACATCGATATGTTTGAAGCCGAATTCTTTCGAAATGGCCCTGCTGCGGGAAGCGGCGCACAGTTCCGCGGTCGAGAGCGTCAGTTTCAGGTGCTCGAGAAGCCTGGGATACTGATCGGGGGTGTCTTCCTTCACGATGCGCATCCAGGAGAGGATGTCGATCGGGGTTCCGGTGAGCACCGACGGCCGCAGGCGCCGGAGGGCCCTCGCCATGCGCTCGGGCGTGGCGATCGTCGAGCGTGTCCCGACATTGGCGACGAGGCCGCCGAGGCTTCCGAGCAGATCGCCGAACGTCATTCCGGCGACCGTGAAGCCGAAGGTGAGGCCGTTCACGACGGCCCGGTTCTCGGCGAGAATGCCGTCCATGAGGCCGATATACGGCGTGATCCGGGCGAGCGCCCGGCCGCCGTGGAACTCGCGCGTGGTGAAGAAGGAAGGGGTCGGATACCCCGTCGACCCCGTCGTTTCGCCGTACAGAACCACCTGGTCGCGCATCGCGTCGGCGAGAACGTCGTACGGATCGGCGCTTCCGAGCTCCTTCTTGATCGTGAGCGGAAGGCTCTCGAACTCGGCGGGGGGACGACCGTAGAGGCGGCGGTAGAAGGCCGTTTGCTCGAACGCATATCGGGCCATGCCGAGCGGGGTTTTCGCCGCCAGCCGCATCACGACGAGGAAGAGGTCGCGTCGGAGGCGGTTCCAAAATCCACCGTATACTTCCGTCATGGTCCCGCTCATTTCAGTCTCTCCCCTCGATTTCTCTCCGGCAGGCCCGAACCGGAACCTCCGGGCCCCGGTCCGGCAGACCGGGATACATCTTCCGCAGCTCATGCAGGACGTCCGGTCGGCGAAGCCGGCGAACTCACGCGACACCCCCATCGGGCAGACGGACTCGCACGCTCCGCACCCGCTGCAGGCCGACCGTCCGTGTTCGATGCCGACCAGACTGACGCCGTTGAACAGGCCCCACAGGCCGCCGAGAGGGCACAGGACCCGGCAGAAGATTCTTCCGGAGACCATCACCATAGCAAGCACCAGAAGGAGTGTCAAGGCGATGTGGAACAGGATTTCGGCCTTGTCCCCCACCGCACCGGACAGCCAGCTGCCGACCGGGAAAAAGGATGGGGACGCGGTGGTCAGCCAGTAGGGCCAGATCCCGTAGATTTTTCCGGAGGCGCAGACGGTGCTGCAGAAAAAGTTGTGCCCCGTGATTCCGGCGGAAACAAAGGCGAGCGGCGCGATGACGACGAGCGCGAGCACCCAGTAGCGCAGATTCGCCAGGCCGCGCGGGATCTTCCAGCGTTTCAGGCTGAACCGGTCGACGATGTCGCTGATGAAGCCGAACGGGCACAGCCAGCCGCAAATGCTCTTGCCCAGCACCAGGCCGAACAGCAGCATCGATCCGATCAGATGCACCGGCAGGATCGATTTCGCGAGCAGGTTCTGGAACAGGCCGATCGGGCATGCCCCGCTCGCCATCTCGCATGCCTGGCAGTTCAGAAACGGAAATGTGCCGAGACACGAACGTCTCAGAGGCCAGATCGCCGAAGCCCTGATCACGCCGATGCGGGCCGTGACGAATGCGATCCACTGGATCACGGCACGCATGCTTCCGTGCAGCCAGAACTCCTTATTTCGCCACAGGGCGGCTAGCAGCAGAGCCGGGAAAAGGATGCCGACGAGGAAGATCAGCGGATGCCAGTGAATCTGGTCGAACGCATAGCGTTTCGCGCTCGCGTGGTCCGGAACGCCCGGTTCGAGGCGATTCACGAAGCTTTTCAGGCCGGGTTCGTCAAAGTTGCCGTAGGTCATCTGGGGCCCGACCAGTTCGGGCTGGCCCAGGAGGATGCCGACGGCGACCAGGACGACGGCGATGCCGAGCAGCAGGCCGAACAGGCGGGGAGCCGTCATCTCATCGTTCTCCCGCCCGCATCGGCTCGAGCGCTCCGCCGCGGCATACGGCGAGCCGAACGTCGCGAACGTCGTTGCCGGACGCGTCGAACGCGATGTCGCCGGTGACGCCGCGGAAGAGTGATATATTTGCTAATATATTTCTGAGCGCCTCTCTCGCCGTCGCCGGCTCGCGCCGGTCGGCGGCGGCGATGGCGGATGCGGCTGAAGCGAGCAGTTTCACCGTGTCGTAGGCATGGGCGGCGAACGAGTCAGCCGGCTCGCCGTATGCGGCTTCATAAGCCCTGCGAAATGCCGTGTTTTCGGGTGTTTCGGCGCCGGCGACGTATGGGCAGGTCACCACGACCCCGTCGACCGCCCGGTCGCCGCTTCCGTAAAACGCCGGGCTTGCCAGGCCGTCGCCGCCCGCGACGATCCCCGCGAAACCACTGCGGCGCAGGGCGGCCGCCGCCAGGCGGCCTTCCGGAGCGAGCATCCAGAGCACCGCGGCCTGCGCCCGGCCGGTGTCGGCGTCGCGAACGGCGTTCGAAGCGGAGGTCTCCGTCGCCGCCATGAAAACCGGGCCGGTGACCTCGCCGCCTTTTTCCCGGAACCGGCGCGCGAAGATGCGGGCGCCCATGCGGCCGTACCGCGACTCTCCGGCCAGCAGCGAGATACGCCGCAACCCCCGCCCCCACAGCCACTCGACGAGCGCGGCCGCCTGGCGGTCGTCATCCGCGAGCGTCCGAAACGTCCAGGGACTGCCCGCGCGCGTCAGGGAGGGGTCCGTGGCAACGCAGGTCAGGTGCGGCACGTGCGCCTTGACGGCGAGCATCGCGGCGACGTGCGTGCAGCCGGAATCGACGCTTCCGACCACGGCGACCGCGTTCCGATCGTAGATGAGCCGCGTCATCAGGTCTCCGACGCGCCCCATCTCGCCCCCGTCATCGACGGCGACGATCTCGAGAGGCGTCCCGTCGATGCCCCCCGCGGCGTTCACTTCGGCGGCGGCCAGCGAAGCCCCCTGCAGATGAGGCTTGCCGTAGATCGCCTTCGGCCCCGTGAGAGCCCCGAGAATCCCGACGATCCATGGGGAACCCTCCACGGCCAGGGCCGGACAGGGACTCCATGCCAGAATCGCTAATAGCGTAAGATATATTATTCGCTTTGCAGCCATGGCGTTCTCTCGCGGCTGCGCGTCAGTCCGCCAAGCCGGACGGCCCGATGTCCCGCTTCCACACGGGCTCGAGAAAGACACGCTCCAGAGGCCTGCCGAGGAACGTGCTCCCGATCGCGATGAAGTTTTCGGGGCTGTCGGAGACGTAGAACTCCTCGCTTCCGGCACGGTCCGGCGGGGCCTGGAATCTGCGGGCGGCCAGAAGCTCGGCGACTTCGCGGGCCGTTTCCATGGCCGAATCGATCAGCCGCACCTTTCCCCCGAAGAACTCCTCGATCAGGGGCTTGAGCAACGGATAATGCGTGCATGCGAGGATCAGGGCGTCGATGCCCGCCTCGCGCCAGTCCGAGAGATACATCTCCAGGGCCGTCCGCGTGATCGGGGCGTCGAGCAGGTTCTCCTCGACGAGCGGCACGAGCAGCGGGCATGACTTCGCGAGGATCACGTCCTGCGGCCGGAACCGGCGAAGCCGCGACTGATACGCCTCGGACCGGATCGTCGCGCTCGTCCCGATGACGCCGATGCGACCGTTGCCGGCGTTCACCGCGGCCCTCACGCCGGGCTCGATCACGCCGACGATGGGAAGATCGGTCTGGCGCTTGAGATACTCGAGAGCCAGCGCCGTCGCCGTGTTGCAGGCGATCACCAGCATCTTCACCCGCATCGATTCGAGAAACCGGGCGATCTCAAGGGAAAACCTTCGGATGACGGGGATGGACTTGTTGCCGTACGGCACGCGGGCCGTATCGCCGAAATACACGACATCCTCGGCCGGCAGCAGGCTCCGAAGTTCCTTGACGACCGTGAGCCCGCCGACCCCGGAGTCGAATACGCCGATCGGCCGTTCGTCCATCTCAGTTTCCCGCCGGACTCGCGACGCCGACCTCCGGAACGGAGGACGCGATCTCGGGAAGCGCGTCTTTGGCGAGCGGGTATGCTTCCGTGCCGGGGTCCGTCTTCAGCTTGCCTGCGATGATCTGGCGGGAAAGCTCGCCAAGCTCGTTGACGAGAGTTTCGCCGAGTTGCTGGCTGCTGAACTGGAAGTCGGTGAGCGAGATCGCGCCCTCGGCCATGCCGTAGCTGCGCTTCACGCCTTTCTTTTCCCCCTCGGGGCTTACGATGTCCTTCACCAGGTCCTCGACGACAAGATCGACCCGCTTCATCATGCTGGTCAGGACCAGTCCCGGCGCCATCCCGTCCTGGTTCCGGTCGACGCCGATCACGTTCTTGCGCGCCTCGACGGCGGCGGCGATCACGCCGAGCCCCGAAGCCCCCGCGGCGTGGTAGATGACGTCGCATCCGCCGTTATACATATCTAATGCTATCTTTTTTGCGACATCCGGCTTGTTGAAGCCCGAAAAGTCGCGGGCCACGAACCGGTCGACGACCTGCGTGTCGCTCGCCGCGAAGGCCGCGCCGGCATGGAAGCCGCGTCTGAACCGATCGATGACGGAGAAATCGTGCCCCCCCACGAAGCCGATCCTGCGGGTTTTTGAGAATTTTGCCGCGAGATAACCGCACAGAAATGAACCCTCGTGCTCGCGAAAAGCGATGCCCCTGATATTCCCCTCGTCGACGTCGGAATCGACGGCAAAGAATTTCAGCTGCGGATGTTCGGCGGAGACCTTGCGGATCGCCTTCTGGAACGCCATCCCGACGACGATGATCGCGTCGAACGGCTGGGCCGCGAAGAAGCGCAGCGATGCCTCGGGGTCTTTCATCGTGGCCGGCTCGATGATGACCGGCTCGATGCCGTATTTTTTCTCGGCCGCCTTGATCCCGTCGTGGGCCTGGTCGTTGAACCCCTGATCGTTCAGGCCCTGGGGGGTGATCATGAGTCCGATCCTGACTTTCTTCGACGGCGTCGGCTTCCCTTCCCCGCATCCGGTCAAGAGGGCCAGCGAGGCCAGAACGACGCACACGGCCAGAGTTAAAAGTCCAGGTCCGATGCGGGGGCGCTTTTCGCCGATCCTCTCTCCCGACATGCGGTTGCCTCCTTCTCGTATTCTTCGGCGAGCTCTGGCCCGACCCGCGCCAGGAACGCCTGTCGCGCAACCTCCGCCGGGCTTTCGAACTGCAGTTTCACCCGGTCCGCCAGCGGCCGCAACGTGGCTTTCAGCCGTCCGAACCGCCGTTTCAGCTCGTCGGGCGGGCACACCGGCTCGTCCTGCCACGCCGTGCCCCGCTTCGGAACGAACCCGGAAACCGTCGCCGAAAGGCTTTTGAAACCGTTCTGCACGCGGTCCGCCACGCTGACGGCAAACGCCGCGGTCGCGTCGAGGTCGTCGTCGGTCTCGCCCGGCAGTCCGGCCATGAAGTACAGCTTCAGATGCTCGAAACCATGCTTCCGGACGCGATCGAGCGTATCATAAAAGGCGTCTTCCCGCAACGGCTTGCCCATCCCCTCACGGCGCTCGCGGCTGCCCGTCTCGGGGGCCAGCGTCAGCCCGCGCACCCCGCACGCGGCCAGCCGTTCGAGGATTCGGTCGCTCAGACGCTCCCACTTGACCGACGAGTTGCGGAGACGCACGCCCCGCTCGGCGAGGAGATCGAGGATTTCCTCGATCTCCGGGTGGTCGAACAGCGAGGGGGCCACGAGGCCGAGATCGCGGCAACCGGGCCTCTCGTCGAGCCAGGCCGCGAGTCGGGCGGCCGGGACCGGGCGGGGCGGGTGATAAATAACCCGGGCAAGGCAGAATGCGCATCGGCGCGGACAGCCGCGCATGGCCTCGAACAGCGAGGCGCCGCCGAACACGTTGGCGGTCGTGACGATGTGAGACCAGGCCGGCTCTCGAGCCACGTCGTGCCTGCACCCGATGGGAACGGGGCCGGCGCTCAACGCGGGAGCCCAGACTCCGGGAAGCCCGGCGACGGATTCTGCCGAAAGTCCGTTCTCGAGAAAACCCTTCAGCATCGGCGCCAGAATCGTCTCGGCCTCGCCCGGCACGAGAATGTCGAAGATCCGGCTCAGGGCGGGCGCGTTGGCCGCGACGGCGGCGCCGCCGGCGATGAGCAAAGGGAACCGCCCGCGACGACGGCGCGCCGCCTCCACGGGAAGCCCCAGGGGGCCGAAGATCGCGGGAATGCGGTCGAAATCGCCTTCGAAACTGAAGGAAAACGCCAGGATATCGAAATCCCCGAGTGGCCGCCGCGTTTCGAACGAGTAGTAGGGCGGCCGCACGGGCACGCCGGGATCGAAGCCGAAGAAGAACCGTTCGATGCCGATGTCCGGCTGCCCGCCCGCGAGCCGATGCACGGTCAGGAAGCCCAGGTTGCTCATCGCCAGGGCATACGGACCCGGGAAGCAGACGGCCATGTTGAGCCGCCCCGCCACGCTCACCCGGCGTTCGTGGCGTTCCGTCGCCCGCAGCCGGTCGGCGGCCGACTCGACCTTGTGCCGGTGTTTCAGCCCCATCTCAGTTCGCCTTCCCGTCGAAGGAAAACCCACGAAGAACGCCGCGAACGGCGCCTTCGTGGGTCGTTATCGCTGTCGGTCAGCGGTTGCGCTTGCGGAGGAAGGTCGGGATCTCGCGGTCGTCGAGGGACGAGGCGATCGGGCCGTTGGTACCGGTCGCGGCCAGCGGAATCGGCGCCGCGAGCGGCTGCTCGACGGTGCGGCTGACGGTGCGCAGTTCCTCGATGATGCGCTTCTTGGGATCCAGTTCCTGGCGAACCGCTTCGCCGAAGCCGGTGGCGATGACGGTGATCTTGATCTGGTCATCGAGGTTCTCGTCGATGGCCGTGCCGAGGATGATGTTGGCGTCCTCGTCGACGGTTTCCTGGATGATGCTGGCGGCCTTGTTGATCTCGTGGATGCCGAGGTCCGCGCTGCCGGTGATGTTGATGAGTACGCCGCGAGCGCCCTTGATCGAGGATTCGAGCAGCGGGCTGTTGATCGCCATCTGCGCGGCGGTAAGGGCACGGTTTTCGCCGGAGGCGATACCGATGCCCATGAGCGCCGATCCGGCCTGGGTCATGATCGCCTTCACGTCGGCGAAGTCGGTGTTGATCTGGCCGGGATTGATGATGATGTCGGAGATGCCCTGCACGCCCTGGCGAAGCACTTCGTCGGCATACTTGAAGGCTTCGATCATGGTGACGTTCTCTTTGGACACTTCGAGCAACTTGTCGTTCGGAATGACGATGATGGCATCGACGGATTCCTTGAGGTTCTTGATGCCGAGATCGGCGGCGCTGGTGCGGCGCTTGCCTTCGAACCGGAAGGGCTTGGTGACGACGGCGACCGTGAGGGCGCCGACTTCGCGGGCGACCTGGGCGACGATGGGCGCCGCGCCGGTGCCGGTGCCGCCGCCCATGCCGGCAGTGATGAACACCATGTCGGCGCCGTCGAGCGCCTCGGCGATGCGGTCGCGGTCCTCTTCGGCGGCCTTTTTGCCGACCTCGTAATTGGCGCCTGCGCCCAGCCCCTTCGTGAGCTTGTCACCGAGCTGGATCTTCACCTTGGCATCCGAAAGCGCCAGAGCCTGCGCGTCGGTGTTCGCCGAAATGAACTCGACGCCAGCCAGCCCCGCGGAAATCATTCGGTTCACCGCATTGGTGCCGCCTCCGCCTACGCCGATAACCTTGATTTCCGCATTTTCCGCAGCCGCCTGATTGAAGTCGAACACTGAAAGCCTCCTTTTTCGCTTTGCCCCGCCGGCAAATATATATCTTCTGATATTGTATCAAACCGTTTAGAAACTGCCCTTCTGCTCAATCACTGAAAAATCTTCTGAAAACCGCCCTTACTTTATCTACGACACCACCAAGCACGCCCGGCTCCGCCGGCTCGGCCTGGTAATGTTGCGCTCCATACCGGATCAGCCCCACCGAGGTCGCGTAGATGGGACTGTCCACCCGCTCCCTGAGGCCGTTGATCGAGATCGGAAAGCCGCGCCGGACCGGCAGTCCGAGGCTTTCCTCGGCGAGTTCGGGGCAGCCCATCATCAGCGAGGTGCCGCCCGTGAGCACGACTCCGGCCGGAATCATGTCGAGCGAAACCTGCTTCGCGATCTGTTCCTTCATCTCGTTGAAAATCTCTTCCATCCTGGGCTCGATGATCTCGGCCAGGTCGCTCTGCGAACACTCGCGGGTCCGGTCGCTGCCGGCCACCGGAACCTGCATGCGGCACGCCGGGTCGATGAACTGGTTGTGAGCCACGCCGTACTTGATCTTCAGATTCTCGGCCGCGGCCGTCGAGGTCTTCAGTCCGACCGCGATGTCGTTCGTCACATACTGGCCGCCGACCGGCGCGCTGTAGGAGTGCACCACGTGGCCGTTCTGGAAAATGATGAGATCCGTGGTTCCGCCGCCGATGTCGATCAACACGACGCCAAGCTTCTTTTCGTCCTCGGTCAGCACCGACATGCTCGAGGCATAGGGCTGAAGGACGACGTCCTCGACCTTGAGCTTCGCGGTCTGGCAGCACTTGATGATGTTCTGCATCGCCGTCACGGCGCCGGTGACGATGTGAACCTGCGCCTCGAGCCGACTTCCGACCATGCCGATCGGGTTGCTGATCTCCTTCTGCTCGTCGACGACGAACTCGCGCGGAAGGATGTGGATGATTTCCTGATGGTGCGGAATCGAGATGGCCGTCTTCGCGTTTTCGACGGCCCGGTCGACGTCTTCCGCGGTGATTTCGTGGCCCGTGCCCTTGATCGCGACGATTCCCTGGCTGTTGAGGGAGTTGATGTGCGAACCGGCGATCCCGACGTAAACCCTCTCGATGACGACGTCCGCGACTTTCTCGGCTTCCTCGACGGCGTCCATGATCGCCTGCGTCACCTTCTCGATATCGACGATCGTGCCCTTCTTCACGCCGTCACCCGTGACGGCGTGCCCTACTCCGATGACGTTGACGGAGCCGGTTTCGTGCATATCGCCGATGACGGCGCACACTTTGGTCGTCCCGATGTCGAGACCGACGATCAGATCATCCGCCAGCACGTGGTTTCGTGGTTCCTTCCATGGAATTCCGGGCACGTCGTGGTTTGACGACGATATCACTTGGTGCCCTCATATCGAGATACTCAGGTTCTACATTATTCTTTTTGAGGTTGTCAAGGAGGGCACGCAAAAAAGCGTGCCGTTCCTTGAAGTCCTCGAGACTCTTCGGAAGGACTTTTTCGCCGGTTACGAGAAACAGATAGGGATTCTGCACGCTCGCGAAATTCAATTCCGAAATGTCTGACAGCGTGCCCGACCCGAGCCGGGTGATCCAGGTCCGCGCCTCAACGAAGCCGTCATGGTCTGCAACCGAGTCGCCGACGTCTTTGTCATGGAACTCGATCCCCGTGACGATGGGGAGATCTCGCTCACCCATCCCGGTGTTCGAGAGAATGACGCCGTCATCGGAAATCTCGAGAAACGAGGTTCCCATTTTGGCGTAGAGCAGGGGAACGCGCTCGGTCACCCGGAGTCGGACAGAGCACAGCCCCTTCAGCTCGACACTGGCATCCCTCACCATGGGGTGCAGGAGCAACTGCCTGCGAACCGCTTCGCGGTCGAGATTGATCACATTGGTTCCGGGAGCTATCCCGGCGAGCCTGAGAACTTCTTCGCGCGGAAGCTGGGAAACTCCCTCGACGACAATATCGCGGATTTCGAAATACGAGGTTCCGAAAAACAGGTATTTCAGCTGGACGATGGCAAGGTAGGAAAGCGACGCCATGAGCGCCAGGAAGCCGAGAGCCTTGAGCGGGCGGGCCCAGCGCCCCATACTCTGGAACCGGATCCTGAAGCTCCTTGTACGCACGCGATCCATGACGGAATCGGATATGGAACTGCGCGGCGCCTGGTAGAAACTGCGGCGTCGCGGCTGAGCGGGCGTATCGGATGGCGGCTGGTTCATGGAAATCATCGACGTAGACGGGATATGCTACCACCCTCGCGATTCTCTTACAAGACCGTGCCCTCAAAGCATCGATTCCCGGTCAATCGCCGGAACTTTCGTGGGTTGGCTCCATCCGTTCTTCACCTGCGCTCATCGGGCCTCTATCTTCAGATGCTTATTGAGTCCTGCATATCAAAAACCAGCTTCTCGTCTTCGTTGGTGCTGAGCTTGTCGAAGCACGAACAGCCACTTGCCGATGGTTCTTCATTTCGCCTTTCGACATGCTCAGAGCGAACGGTTGGTTTTCATTCTGCAGGACTCAATATTTCCTCCAAGCCTGCGGATGGAAATCAATCGTTTCCCATGAGGGATCGAAGGAAGAATGCTCGAAACCATGGGCGAGCGCTGGTTCGTGCTTCGATACCTCAGCACGAACGGAGTCTGCAACGTGGTTTTCGATTCGCAGGAATCGACACACAGCGTCAGCGTTGCAGGAGAGGCGCGATTTCGTCGAGAATTCGTTTCTCGACGTCGGCGGGGCGGCTCGCGCGCATGGCGGCGGCCATTGCGCTCCGCACATCCGGTGCGCTCATCCGCTCGATCTCGGCGGCCAGCGACGCCGGCTTGAGATCTCTGTCGAGGATGACCTTCGCGGCCTGTTGCCGCTCGAGGGCTCGTGCATTCTTTTCCTGGTGATTGTCGGTGGCGAAAGGGAAGGGCACGAGGATCGCCGGCTTTCCGCAGACGGCGATCTCGGCGAGAATCGTCGCTCCGGCGCGCGAAATCAGCAGGTCGGCCACGTCAAACGCCTCCTTCATCTCATGAAGGTAGGGAAGCAGGGTATAGTTCGGCAGCGACGCAGCCTCGGCCTTCACCCGCTCATGGTCGCGCTCACCTGCAATATGCACGAGATGAATCTCCGGATGCTCCCTCAACCACTGCCGGGTAAGGCCGATGCAGACATCATTGATCGTCTTCGCCCCGCCCGAGCCTCCGACGGCAAGCAACCAGAATTCGCCGCTTTTTTTCGGAAACCGGGAACTTCCTCCCGAATGTTGCAGGAACGCGCGCCGGACGGGATTTCCGGTCAGAACGACCCGCTCAGACAGCGTTTCGACCGCTTCGGCATACGTCAGCAGGACGCGGCAGGCGCTTCCGGCAAAGACTCGGTTCACGACGCCCATCGCCGCGTTCTGCTCGTGGATCACGAAGGGCACGCCGAGCAGGCGCGCGCAGGCGAGAACCGGAAACGCAACGTAGCCGCCCGTCGTGACGACCAGATCGGGCCGGAACTCGCGCATTCGCGCCAGGGCATCCCAGAATCCGGCGGCGTTACGGAAGGGAAACGTCAACCACTTCGGCGAGAGGGAACGGGGCATGCCCTGCGAACGCACGGGGAAAAACGGGAGCCCGTCGATGCGGCCCACGATACGGCTTTCCATCCCCTCAGACTGGCCGGCATAGGCCGTTTCGAGGTTCGGGAAACGTTCGAGAAGGAGTTCCCTGATGGCGAGGGCCGGGTAGATGTGACCGCCCGTGCCGCCGCCGCTGAAGAGAATTTTTTTCATCAGCGCCGTCGTCCCCCGCCCATCTGGCGGGCGTTGTCGAGATGCCTCGAGGAGAACGGCATCCGGCGCATGTCGATGAGGGCGTTCTGGCTCGACCCGTATTTCGAGATGCTGAGCAGGATGCCCATGCCGGCCGCAAGGAACACGAGGCTCGAGCCGCCGTAGCTTACGAACGGAAGCGTCACCCCCGTCGTGGGGAGCACGCTCAGAACGACGCCGAGGTTGATCATCGCCTGACAGCCGATGATACCGGTGATGCCGCTGGCGAGCAGAAAGCCGAACATGTCGGGCGCCCGGATCGCGATGTAGAACCCCCGCCAGATCAGCACGAGGAAGAGGAGAACGACGGCAAGACCGCCCGCGAAACCGAGTTCCTCGCATATGATTGCAAATATAAAATCCGTGTGCCGCTCGGGCAGGATGAAAAATTTCTGCCGGCTCTGCCCGAGGCCCAATCCCCAGATGCCCCCCGAGCCGATCGCCACCAGGGACTGAATGATGTGATATCCCGACGTGCGGGCGTTTTCCCACGGGTCGAGAAAGGCGAGAAGGCGCTTCATGCGATACTCTTTCTGGAAGATCAGCGAGACGGCCAGGATCATCCCCCCGCCCAGCATTCCGCCGAGATGCGTGAGCGAACCGTTTCCCAAGAAGAGAAGCAGGCCGTAGGAAAAGCCGATGATGAGCGCCGTCGACAAATTCGGCTCTTTCAATATCAATAAAAATACAGCGCATGTTATAATAAGATCGGGCACGACGCCTTTCGTCAGGTTCCAAATGCAATCTTGTTTTTTCGAGATGGAATGGGCCATGTAGATGACGAAGCACAGTTTCGCGAGTTCCGACGGCTGGATGCCGATGCCGGCGAACCGTATCCAGCGTTTTGCGCCGCCGATCTCGCGGGCGACGCCAGGAATCAGCACGACGACGAGACCCACGAACGCGACGACCAGCAGGGGGACGGCAAGGGCATCCAGCTTCCGGTAATCGATCTGGGCGAAGCCGAACATGGCCAGGAGACCGATGACGACCCACATCAACTGCCGCTTGAAATAGAAGAGGCTGTCCGACATCTGGGCCATCGAAGCGATCGAACTGGCCGAATACACCATCGTCAGCCCGATCCCCATGAGGGCGATGACGATGAAAAACAGGACGTGATCGTATGGATTCTGCTTCATCGGAAGGATCGGCCGCCTATTCCGGCAGGGCCTTCACCAACTCCTTGAACCTCGCGCCGCGCACCTCGAAGTTCGGAAACAGGTCGTAACTGCTGCACGCCGGCGAGAGGAGGACCGTATCGCCCGAAATGGCAAGTCCGGCGGCCTTTGCAACGGCGTCTTCGAGTGTAGGAACGGAGACCAGGGGAATGATCCCTTCCATTGCCGACCGGAACCGTTCCCGCGCCTCGCCATACAGCACGACGCTGCGCACGCGGCCGCGCATCGTTGCGATCCATTCAGAAAGGTCGGTGCCCTTGTCGCGCCCGCCGGCGATGAGCACGACCGGCGGCGTGCATGCGCGCAGGGCAATGATCGACGCCGCGCAGTTAGTGCCCTTCGAGTCATTGATCCAGGTCACCCCCGAGCGGTCGCGAACCCACTCGAGACGATGTTCCACGCCGGCGAACTCGGCGACCACGGGTTCGAGACGCGAGGGTTCGACACCGGCGAGCAGCGCTGCCAGCGAGGCCGCCATGATGTTCTCGCAGTTGTGCCGGCCGATGATTTTCACCGATTTCCGGCCGAACAGCTCCGTTTCGGTGCCGTCCTCCCGGATGTAAACGAACGTGTCCCCGCGCATGGTGACGCCGGGGCGGCGGCCGTCGAGCTCCCATCCAAACCAGGCCTTCCTGCATCCGACGCGCCCGGACAACTCACGCATCGACTCCTGATCGGCATTCAGGATCAGGATCCGGTCGCCCGTCATGTTGAGGGCGATCCGCTCTTTCGCAGCCCGGTACGCGTCGTATGACGGATACCGATCCAGGTGGTTCTCGAAGAAGTTCGTGATGATCGCGATATCGGGGGTGAACTCGGAGATCGTTTCGAGCTGGAAACTGCTCACTTCCAAGACCTGGACGGCATCGTCGCCCGTCCTGGCGGCGAACTCCATCATCGGAATGCCAATGTTTCCGCCCAGAAACACGTTCGAAAACCGGGATCCGCAGAATTTCGCCAGAAGGGTCGTCGTGGTCGTCTTCCCGTTGCTGCCGGTGACGACGAGTCGCCGCCCCTTCGAAAGACGGTAGGCGATCTCGATTTCCGAGTGTATGGGAATTCCGCGCCCGGCGGCCTCCCGGAGGATGGGGATGTCGGTAGGCACGCCGGGGCTCAGAACGATGAAATCAGCCTGGAGCACACGTTCGGAATGGCCGCCGCCCTCGATCTCGACGGATGCCGGCACACCGGCTTTCGCAAAAGCATCGCGAAGCTTTTCGACCGGCTGGATGTCGGAAACCAGGACCCGTGCCCCAAGTTCGGCAAGCGTTCTGGCAGCCGCCAGCCCACTTTTTGCGGCACCGATGATACTGACGGCTCTTCCCTGAACGTTCATCATGCTTCCTCTATTTCAATGAATGACCGGATATCATATCACACCCGTCAAGCGGCCCAGGGCACCGTGCCCTTCATTCGAATGTTTGAATCGCAGAGGTCTTTCCGGGCGCATCGCGATGTGGTCCTTCATTGAATGTTTTGCTCCTGACTCAATCAAGGTTCTTCGAGTTCGGAGATTTTTTTCGTCATTCGGGCCTGAATATCGCGCAAGGGGGTTCCCGTATCGATGGCGATGGCCCGCAGGGATTCGTATTCGGGAACGATGCGGACGGTTCCGTCCGGGTCGGTGATTTTTTTGGCGGCCACGGTTCCGTAGGAGGTCTGCAGTTCCCGCTTTTCGCGGCGGAGAACGGCTCGGGAAACCGTCTGCCGTCTGATCCCGAGGGTGGGGAGTTCGCTGAACAGGAGTTCCTGGGCCCGAGCCGCAAGCGCCGGCGGAATCATCACGCTGAGTGCTGTGCCGGGGCGGCCTTTCTTCATGATCAGGGGGGTCATCGTCACGTCGAGCGCGCCGATGTCCCAGAGTCGTTCGGCCACATAGCCGAGCAGTTCGCCCGATACATTGTCGACGTTCGTTTCGAGAACGCTGACCTCATCGTAATCGACGTTGCCGGCCACCGCGCCGGAATCGCCGAGAAACGCCCGCAGGACGTTCGGCACGGCGAATCGCCGACTTCCGGCACCGACACCGATCTTCTTCGGAACGAAGCTGGCAGGGAGACCCGGCTTCGCGTGAAGCCCCCGGAGAATGGCCGCGCCCGTGGGGGTCGTCAACTCGCCGTCGACGTCCGGAAGGGAATATATCTCGTAGCCTCTCAGCAGAAGCGCCGTTGCAGGCGCCGGAACCGGCATTTTCCCGTGGCGGCAGCTAACGAAGCCCCGTCCGACATGGATCGGAGACACGTGCACGGACGTGACACCGAGCTCTTCGAGACAGATCGCGACCCCGACGATATCGGCGATGCTGTCGCGGGCGCCGACCTCGTGGAAATGGACGGTTTCGGGCGTCGCGCCATGCACCTCGGCCTCGGCCGCCGCAAGTTCGTAGAAACAGGCGAGGGCCCGGTCGGCCACGCCGGCGGAATACTTCGCGGCCGCGATGAGGTCGCGAATTTCACGCAGCCCGCGCTCCGGCAGATGGTGAGCGTGCGGATGCGAATGGTCGTGGGCATGCGGATGACCGTGACCATGTTCGTGGTCGTGGTGAGGGTCATGACAATGCGTGTGCTCATGCCCATGTTCGTGGTCGTGAGCATGATCGTCATCATGGTTGTGACAATGGGTGTGATCGTGATCTCCGTGGTGCGATACCGCGTGATCGTGCTGCGGGTCGGCATGCGCATGGGCTTCGTCGTCGCGGGTGTTGAAATACGTCGCCCGGATGCCGTCTTTTATAATGCTCCGTATGGAAATCCCGAGGCTGCCTTCCTGGAAGGGGAGTTTCGCCAGTTCGGCCTCGAGACGGCCGGGATCGGCCCCCAGGTCGAGAAGCGAGGCGACCGCCATGTTGCCGGCGATACCCGCGAAGCAGTCCCAGTATAACGTGGTCATGACGTTCTCCCGTTGATCATGCGAATGGCCGCCACGGCGGCGCCGAACCCGTTATCGATATTCACCACGGTCACCCCGGCCGCGCACGAGTTGAGCATGCCGAGCAGCGCGGCAATGCCGCCGAAACTGGCGCCATACCCAACCGAGGTCGGCACCGCGATGACCGGAACCGGCACCAGCCCGCCCACGACGCTCGGAAGCGCGCCTTCCATGCCCGCGACGACGATCACGGCATCGGCCGTGCGGATCGTGTCGAGCCGCCCCAGCAGGCGATGGATGCCCGCGACGCCGATATCGCTGCACCGCACGACGCCGACGTCGGCGAACTCGAGCGTCGCGGCCGCCTCGTCGGCGACGGAAAGGTCGGACGTTCCGGCCGCCAGGACTGCGACACGGCCTCGCGTGGCAGGTTTGCGGGCAGGAAGGCTCATAGCCGTCCGGGACCGTTCGTCGATGCGGATTCCGCGAATCTGTTTTTTGAGCGCTTCGAGCGTTTCGTCCGGACAGCGGGTCGCGAGAGCGCGCCCGTTCGCCTTTTTCAGGGCCCGGAAAATCGAGACGGTCTGTTCGGGGGATTTCCCGGCCGCGTAAATGGCTTCCGGGAACCCGGACCGGGCTTCGCGGTGAACGTCGAGGACGGCATCGGGAACGGTCACCTCGCCGGGCATCCGTCGGCGCAACTCGGCCAGCGCCTCGCCCGTATCCATGCGACCCCGCCTGACGGCTTCGAGAATTGTTTTCATCACGGTTTCAGTAGACTTCATGGCGGGTAAAACTTTACCTGAACCCACCCGACACTGCAAGGCGGATTCAGCGATTTGCCCGATGCGATTACCG
Organism: Candidatus Ozemobacteraceae bacterium; assembly: GCA_035373905.1. NCBI lineage: Bacteria > Candidatus Rifleibacteriota > Candidatus Ozemibacteria > Candidatus Ozemibacteraceae > Candidatus Ozemibacteraceae bacterium. The sequence goes on from DAOSOK010000008.1 coordinate 73,223, forward strand.
CCAGTCCGCCGGCCGGAGATGCTAGAATGCCTACTCCAGGGCCTATTGAGTCCTGCAGAATGAACCCCCCCCCGTTCGCCCTGAGCCTGTCGAAGCTTGTCCTGAGTTTGCCGAAGGGGGCGAGGTCTCTCGTGCTTCGACAGGCTCAGCACGAACGGGGACGAAAAATACGTGACTTCTGTTTCAAAGGAACCACAAGAAGAGAGGAGCGGGGAAAACCATGCGACCGAATATCGTTCGTTACCGCTGGCTGGCGGTGCTGGCGTTTGCCGTCAGCGCACTCGTTTTCGCTTCTCCGCCGGAAGCCGCGGGCGGAGCATGGAGTTTTCGCCTGAACTTGGGTGGCTTCCCGGAACCGGTCTGGCAGGAATCCGATTTGAAACTTCTCGTGCGGCGCGTTCGCAAGGATATGGACGAGGCCCTGAAGGAAGCGGAGAAAACGGGAAGAATCCTGCAGGCGCCGCCGGTTCCGGCATTTCCGGGCTGGTCGAGATGCCAGGACATCGCGCATCAGGCCCGGCCGGACCTGATGGTCGTGCGCATGAACCTGGCGGGGTTGAAAGCCGCCGTCAAGATGGTCCGGGGAACGTTCGATCGCATGTCCGAGGACCGTTTCGAGGAAGGCCTGCCGTTCGGCTTCTCGGCGGGTGATTGGGGCGCCGAGATCCTGCGCGATTTCAGGCTGCGCGGCTGCTCGAAGAAGCGCCTCCTCCGCATCCTGACGATCCACCAGGGGGCCGCGCGGGACCTGTGGGCGGACCTGCGCGACGACATCAACCGCGACGTCGTCTGGACCCACCATGCCTGGGAAAAAACGAAGAACCATCCCGACACCGCCACGCGCAACCGCGCGGCCTGGAATCTCTGGCATGCCATGGGCTTCCCGGCCCGGTGGTAGCCGTTTGATTTTCCCGCGGGAATCCCCGATAATGGCCGGGCTCGCAAAACACACCCCTGCACGCTCATTCGTCTGGTGTGTCGAGCAATAGCATCACAGGCGGTTCTTCATGGAAACGACAGATCGATCCGAAACCCACATCTCCGGGCTGACCGGCATCCCGGGCACCAGGGAACTCCTTCTCCTGCTGCTGACGTCTCTGACAGCCTACGGAGTCGCGTTTCATCTGATGGGCTGGCACGTCATGCACGAACTGCCTCATATCCGCATCTCGGAAGCAGCGCGCTCGATCTGGCGCACGGGCTCGCTCGAACCCCCGGAGTATCGGGGCTACGCGTCCGATGCCATCGCGCTGAGCCTGAAATCGAATCTCCCCGTCTGGCAAGATGCGTTTGCCCTGGGGGCGCGCGGCGAGCTGTACCCGAAGCACGGCGTCTTCACCGCGATCGTGGCGGCGCTCTTTTTCGGCGTCTTCGGGGAAGCGGGGTTTCTGATATTCAACGAACTCCTGATCGTAACGCTGTTTCTGAGCCTTCGTCGCATCGCCGCCGGCTGGGGAATCATCCTCTCGCCGCTCGCCACGGTTCTGGGGCTCGGCCTCGGAACGCAGCTCCTGCTCCACTCGTATTCCTTCTCCTACGAGGTGTTCGCCAATACCCTGCTGTTCGCCGGCTTCGCGGTGGCCGCGTTCCGGCCCGCAACCGGGGGGTTCATCGCCGGCCTCAGCGTGCTGGCGCATCCTGCGCTGCTCATCGTCTGCCCGTTCGGTTTTCTTCTGCTCCCGCCCGGGCAGTTTACCCGCGTCACCGTCCTGCGATATTTCGCCGGCATGGCCGCGGCTGGCTTGTGCATCGGGCTGGTCAACACCGCGCTATGGGGCGGATTTTTCGTTACGGCGTATCACCGACTGCCCGAGTATCACGCCGGAACCATGCGGATTTCCGTGCATCCGATGGGCTTCGATCCGGCCATCCTGGTTTCCGACTGGTGGGAAAAGCTGTTCCACCACCACTACGGCCTGCTTTTCTACAACCCGGTTCTGATCGGGGTCATTTTTCTCCCGTGGCTGCTTCGCCGGACGCCGCACCGGCGTTTCTTCACGGGCCTCCTGATGATCGGCGCGGTGAACGCGCTCCACATCTTTTCCTTTTGCCACTGGCGATCATCGGGGTTCGGCAATAAATATGTATTTCCAGGTATTATAGCTACAGCTTTAGCAGTGGCGGCGGCGTGCGCAACGAAACGGAACACCTGTGAAGGCGCGGCTTCAGAGCAGGATGCGAAAGCATCACGCCGGGATACGCTCCCCGTCTGACGGCCGGGGGGCGGCGGCCGGGTCGAGCCGGAGGTCGTCGGCGCGGGCGCCGGCGGAGAAGACGCAGAGGCCGAGCAGGATCGCGAACCAGAGGGTCACGGCGCGGATCAGCAGGGTGGCCGTGACGGCGGCGTCGCCGGCGATGCCGGCCGAGATGAAGAAGAGGCTGAGGGTTCCCTCGGTCACGAGCAGGCCCCCGGGAAGAAACGAGAGGGCGCCGGTGATCGAGCCGAACGCGTGAGCGAACACCGAGAGGCCGAACAGCTCGGGCCGCGCGACGCCGAGCCCGCCGAAGATCAGATACAGCGCGGCCCCTTCCCATGCCCAGGAAAAGGCGCTGAGCGGCACGGTGACGAGCAGGGCGGGCAGGGTCAGCAGCATGCGGGTGCTTTCTTCGAGCGCCCGGATCATCGTTCGGAGGCGGGGTTTTCCGGGAGCCAGGCGGCCGGCGGCACGGTCGAGCACCCGCCAGAACGCGGGCCTCGTCGCGGCGGCAAGCCCGACGATCAGCAAGATGCTGCAGACAATCAGGGTTTTGCCGCCCCAGGCAAACCTGGAGAAGCCGAAAGCGGCGAGGCACATCAGGCCCAGCAGGTCGGTGAGGCGCTCGGCCAGCACGATGGGTGCGGTGCGGGAGACGGGGATGCCGTACCGGTTGCGCAACAGCAGGGATTTGACGACCTCGCCCAGTTTGCCCGGGCTGAGCACCATCACGAACGAGGCGAAGAAGACCCAGAGGCTGTCGCGGAGGGCGATTCTCACCCCCAGCCGGCGCAGGAAATACTCCCATTTCGCGAACCGGAGCAGGTAGTTGAGGCTGACGAACGCGAGAATCACCGGGATAAGGCGGTGCGGAAACGCCGCCAGCGCTGCCGTCACGCGGCCGAGATCCGTGAGAAGCACGGCCAGTCCGGCGAGAATGCACAGGGCAACGACCGCCCAGCCGCCGGCGCCCCGGAGGAGTTTCATCGGATTCATACCCGTGCATCATCGCAGATTCGCCGGTTCAAGGCAATCGTCCCTGTGCTACCATTGACACGCCCAGGGCTTCCCCGGCAGATGTCAGATGCTGCCAATGAGGGTGATCCGGGGTGCGCGATGCAACGAGAGAGGGTATCAAAATGGCCGATCAACAATCGTCCCATGATGCGTTGAGTCATCCGGAGCAGGTCTTTCTTGCGGTTGCGCGACAGGTCTGCGCCGACGGCGTCATCGGGGCCGATGAGTTCGAGATTCTACGTGCCCTGGCACCCCTTCTGGGCCTGTCCGTCGAACGGGCCAACGCCCTGGGGAATCAGGCCATCAGGGAATTCCGTTCGGAAACCCTCCGGGAGTCCGTTCTCGCCTCTCCGGAAGACCTCTATCGAAGCGTTCTGACCACGTTCGGGGCGGACGGGAACATCGACGCCCCGGAGGAAGCACTCCTCGCACGGCTTCGGAAGCTGCTCGGACTGACCTCGTTCGAATCGGCGCTCCTCCCTGATAAGAAGCCGGCAACCCAAGCGGAGCCTCTCCCGGTCACCGCCATGCCGTCAGTGCCCGGGCCCCGACCGGTCGGGGACAACCTCGAAACTGCGGAACCCATGCCTTCGGACGGGCGATGCAGGATTCGGCCACTGCTGTGCCCCAGTTGCAAGGCGGTCGTTCCGCTCAGACAGGTCACGGAGACCACCTGCGCCTACTGCCGGACGCCCGTCCGGATTCCAACGTCCTATCTGGAGGCCCTGGCATCACAGGCCGCGCTTGAAAAGCGGAGACAGGGGGTTCAGGAACTGTTCGCGCTCCTCGGAACCCGCCCCTCCACCTTTGGCTGGCTCCTCACCCAGGTTCCGGAACGCATCATGACGGGGGTGGTCGTGCTCCTGCTCCTTATCGGGCCTGCAGCCATGGGTCCCGACAGCGGATTCTTCGCGTTTCTGAACTGGTATGTGGCCCGCAGTCGCGGCGAAAACCTCATCGACCTTCTCACGCATGCGGAATCGATTTTGCTGGCTTTCGTCCCTTTCGCGCTGTTTCTGTCCGTCACCTTCGTGCTGCTCTACAGGCTTCGTCGAAACCTTTTCACCATGAACACCCTCCGGGTGGCGCTGGTCGTCGGAGCACCGACCCGGCCAGGCGGGCCAAGCACCTGTCGGCAATGCGGGTCCCCGCTCGCCGTTCCCGACAATGCCGTCGGCATCACCTGCCCCTACTGTTCGGCCGACAATCTGGTGAATGTTCCCGCGGACTGGCTGGCCGTCACTCATCGCCAGGCACGTCTGGCAGGTATGGATTTTCAGAAAGCCCTGGACCTCTATCGCCGGGAAAGCCTCAAAGGCTGGGAATCATGCATCGCCGTCATCCTGGGCGCGCTGGCCATGGCGTTCATTCATGTCGAGGCGGCAAGGTATCTTCGCGAAACGCCGGAAATGCCGCCCCTCCGAAGCGCCATCGCCCGGCGAACCGGGCTGGTGGCAGGCTTCGGCACGCCACCGGGGCCGGCCCTGCCCTTCGACACGTGGACTGAACTGGCCGCAACCAATACCCGGCTGGTGACCTGTTTTGTGCCTCTGGCCCGCGGCGAACGCCTGCAGATCCGCTGGCGCCCTGCGCCTCACAGCCCCAAGCCGATTTTCACGAACGACAGGGACCGCATGCCCATCGCCATCTTCCAGGAACGCAATTTCCGCAGAGGAGGGAAACCGGAACGACAGGTGGAGAAACAGCTCGGCTCGGTTGAACGATTTGAATTTTCCGCCCCGCTGGGTGCCTGGTATCGCCTCGACCTTTCGCTGCCGGAGAAGGGCCGGGTCGAATTCCATCCGTCCGTTCCGGTGAAGTCGCCGTGACGCCGCTACACGCCCCCTCGTGCGTCTGAAGGGTTGAGGGCATGTCGTGCCGCGTCGGCGCATCATCGCAGATTCGCCGGTCCAAGGCGGTCTCTCCTGTGCTACCATACCCCCCATGACGGGCGACCACACCCATCAGGCTCTTGAGAGATCCGCCATGTCGAATGCCGAAACGGCATGCACAGCGCCTCCCGGACCGGCAGACCGCCGCCCCGAAGGCAGGCGGAAGTCGCTGACCTGGGCGGCTGTCTTTTTTCTCATCGTCGTCGTCCTTCCCGCGGCCGGCCTCTGGCACCTGACGAGCCGGTTCGAGGCATCGACCGATGCCGCGCGCGAGGCCGAGTGCCGCGAAAAGGCGCGGGAGCTGGTCATGCGCCTGCGAAGCGCCCTCGACCGGAACATCGTCATCACCGAGAAGCTCGGCCTGTTCCGGCGCTCGGTGCTCGCCGAGCGGCGCGGGCGCGCCATCGACGAGGCTTCCGCAAGCCTCCACGACGCCAAGATCAGGCGGTTTTTTCCCGCCGACACCCAGATTCACTGGTTCGACGCCTCCGACCGCATGATCCCGGTGGCCGGCCGGCCGGTACCGCCGGGACAACGGGCCTGGCAGGCGTTTCTGCGAGCGATCCGGAGCGAGACGGGTGTCAGCGCGACGGAACTGTCACTCGCCCAGAGTTTTTTCAAGAAAACGTTCGGCAGCATCGCCACTCTGAGCTACCTCCGCCGGAGCCGCACCCAGGCGACCGAAGTGCTGATCGGCGGAAAACTCCACTCGCTCGCCATCGTCGTTTTCAACGCCGGCCGGCCGGCGAAGCGGCGGCTCGGCAGCTGCATCGTCATCGCTCCCGTATACCGGGCCAAACAGGGCTGGGAACTCGAACGGGCCATCCGCCTTCTCTCCGGCGAGGAAACGGCCATCGGCGGCCTGTGGCAGATCGCGGGCGACGGGCCGGCGGCCGAACCGCTGTCCCCGGGCATGTTGCACGGTTTGGGACAGCAGCTCGAACGGGGGCAATCGGTGTATTTGACGGCGGAATGGTTCATATACTCAATAATATACGATAAGAATCCTGACCTGCTACTGACCGTCGCAATCCGCACCCCCGCGAAATCGCGGTGGGTGACCACCGCCACGACCGCGTCGCGCGGCCTGCTCTCAGCGACGGTGCTCGCGGCCGGATTCGCCCTTTTCGCCCTGGGGGCCGGCTGGTGGCATCCCCGGCTCAACCTCGAAGCGAAATTCAAGATCGCCGCGGCGGCGCTCACCGTTCCGACGCTGCTCGCCATGGCGCTGCTGGGCCTCGAGCATCTGAACCGTCTTTCGCAGAGCCAGACCGAGGGCCTGCTGAAACAGCTCGAAAGTCAGCTTGCCGGCGTCGAACAGAAGGTCGCCTCGGAGTTGGGCCGCCTCGAAAACCTCCTTCTCGTCGTCAGCAGAAGCGCCGAACTGGCGTCCGTCGGCTCGACGGCGGCCTTCGAGAGACAGCTGGCCCCGTTTCTCCAATCCGGGCTTTCCAGGGCCGTCCTGGTGTTTCGCGACGGGCGATCGTACGAGTTCCATGTCGCGGACAGCAAGACCAGTTGGGGCATGCTGGACGCGATCGGCAAGCGGACCATGCAGTATTACGGGTTCAAGGTGCAGAAGATGCCGAATGAACGGCCGTTTCCCGCCGAGTTCGAAGTGCTGTTCCCGGAAAAGAGCATCGACGACCACAACCAGGCGCTCTTCGACAAACTCACGCCGATCCAGTTCGCGAGCCAGAAGACCGTCATCTTCCAGGCGTTTTTCAGGGGAAAAGCCGATAAGAAGCCCCTCGGCTTTTTCAACGTGCATTTCGACCTGTCGAACCTGAACACCCTGATGATGGGGCGGGCGTTGTCGGAGATGCGCCGCCAGGGGGTCAAGCTGGCAGTGCTCGGCGACGTTCCGTCGACGAATCTCTATATCGGATCAAATAGAAAAATCCGGAAGATCCTCGACCTGGTACGGTTCACCGGCCAGCCCGTCCAGACGACGCTCGAGTTCCGCGACCGTCCCTGGCTCGTCCGCGCCCGGCCTCTCAAGGGGATCGACGCCGCCGGCATCTCCCTGATCCGGGCGGACGTAACCGATCCGTCCTGGTCGGCGACCGCGGCGCTCCTCTTCCTGTTCGCGTTCGGCGGCGCGATGGCCTCGCTCTGGTCCGTACAGCAACTGCGCGCCCTTCTCATCGAGCCCATGTCGGCCCTGTTGATCGCGGTCAGGCGCGTCGAGGGGGGAGACTACAAAACCCGCATCGTCTCGACGGCCAACGACGAGCTCGGCGTGCTGATCCGGCGGCTCGGCGTGCTGGTCCAGGGCCTCCGGCACAAGGCCCGCATGACGCCGTTTCTGCGGGCCGACCTCGTGGAAAGCGCCGCGACGCACACGCCCGACCCGGGAAGCCGCCGGCCGGTGACGGTGCTGTTCGCGGGGCTTCGCGGGTTCGGCGACGTCGAGGCCAGGCTCGAGCCGGAAGAGGCGATGCAGGTGATGAGCCGGTATCTGGGCCTCTGCGAGTCCGCCGTCCTGCGCCACGGCGGCGAGATCGACAAGTTCATCGGCGATACCGCGATGGCGATTTACCGTGAAGGGCCGGACCTTCCGCCGACCGGTCTTCGCGCGGCGAGAACCGCTCTCGAAATCGACCGCGAGATGGAACGCTGGATGGCCGAAGAAGGCGACATGCCCGGCGGACGTCTGCGTCACGGCGTCGGCTTCGCCTCGGGCTCGCCGGTCGTCGGCCATGTCGGCTCCCTTCGCAAGCGCCTCGACGCAACCGCGATCGGCGACACCGTCAACCTCGCCGCGCGTCTCGAGAAGCTCGCGGGACGCGATCGGCATCCGTCGGCCCTGACGACAACCGCCACGATCGCCGGCCTGCCCGGAGAAATCGTGCCGGTCCCGACCGGCATCCACGGCGTCCGCGGAAGACAGGAAGCGGTCCAGGTCGTCGGTATCCGGAGGCCGGCGCATGAGTGAACGGTCTCCCTCCCGGGAGAGGCTCTTCATGCTTCTTCTGCTCGCGCTTCTGTTCGTGTGCGGCTGGCTCTGCCTCGACGTCATCGAGGAAAGCCGCGAAGACTCGATCCGCCTGGAGCATCTCGACACGCTCCGGAACCGTCTTCCCCTCCTGCGCGAACGACTGTCTCCGAAAAGCCTGGCCCACGAAAAGATCCTCGCCGGCCTCCACGGCGTGACGGCGTTGAATGCGGGGACGGTGCGCAGGATCGTCTCCCGCTGGCGCGCCGCGTTCGGTTCAGATATAAAGTATTCAATATGGAACAAGGAGTACAATCTCCTTGCCAATCGCGGACTGACCCAACAGGATCGAGAGGCGCTTCTGACGGTCATGGCCGAGCGGAGATGTCGCGAGACGCTCGAGCCGTTCCCCGATTTCGTTCGCGGGATGTATTTTCCATCCATGACGCATCTTTTCGGAGGTCCGGTAACGTTTCTGGAGCACAACCCCATCTCGCTCAAAACGTCGCGATTTCTCGGCGAATACGGGCAACTTTTCATCGGACCATGGTTTCCGGACATGTCCCTGTGTTTCGCGGCATACAAGGACCTCGAAATCGCCTCCGAGCCGGCTTCCGTCGGCATCGTCCCCTGCGCCGGCTTTTTCGCGCTGTTCGTGCCGAACAGGACGATCGGTTCTTCGGAATGGCTGAAAAAAGCCCTCGCGCTGCCGACCGTCGGCCTCGACATCCCGCGGATTCATTTGACGACCTGGCGCCGGTTGCGCACGGCGGAACGGGAGATTCCGGGGCTGACGCCGGAACTGGCGCGGACCGTCGCCGTCGAGGCCAAGCGGACTTCCGAAGGCGCCATCCTCGACGCCTCGATGCGGGGCGTCGTCTTCATCCGGGAAGCCGGTTGGCAGCATACGATCGCGCTGCACACGGAGCAGATGCGCCTGCCGTTCCGGCTCGCCCGCTCGCCCGTCATGCCGGCCCTGTTTCTGCTGCTGCTCGCCGCGATCCCGCTGGCGCTCAGCCTCGACGTGCGGGGCGGCATCGCGACCGGCCTCTTCCGCCAATGCCTGGCGATCTGCGTGGTCGTGAGCTGCATCCCCGTCACCGGTCTCCTCTGGACAGGCTTCATCGGGAGCCAGAGCCGTTTCGACTCCCGGCGCGCCGATGCCATGCAACGTCTGGAGCAACGTCTGGAGCAACTCGAGGCGAGCCATGCATCCTACCTGAGCAAGCTGATCAAACCGATCCGCAAGTTCCTCGACGATCCGGCGTGGCGCAAGGGCATGCGACCGGATTCCGACATCGCGTCGGCGGTCGCACCATTGAAAAACTTGTTTCTGAACACCCTGTATGTCATCGATCCCAACGGCAATCCGCATGATTTCACTCCGGGCATCACCGACCCGACGCGCAAAGAAATCAAACAGGTCCGCACGCTCATGACGGCGCTCCTCCAGTTTATTTTCTCGACGCTCATCTCTCGCGAGACCTCGTCGGGCGGTTCCGACCGCCAGAACCTTCAGCAGGAGATCCGGGGCGGCATGATTTACGACATCTTCGCGCTCGCGGTCAGCCCGGAAACCGTCTACCAGCTCGCCATCACCTTCGACCGGCTGATGCTGTTCCAGATGTTCCACGAGACGGCCTCGGTCATTTTTCACGAAGTGCTCGACGAATCGATGAAGCCAACGATGCTGCTGTTCGCCGTCATGAACCGCAAGTTCATGATCCAGCAGGAGCTGACCCAGGCCGTCAACAGCCGCATCAGCCCCGGCCAGGCCGTCCCGCCGATCGTCCTCCAGCAGAACATGGAAGGGGAATGGCCGAACGTCCTCCCCGTGTCGCCCAGCATGGAACCGGCCATGTATCTCCTTCTGCAGCGATTGAGAAGCGAGGGAGGCAACATCCGCACCCGCCTGACGGTCAACGGAACGCCCTGCCACGTCCTGGCCCGCCCCCTTACGGGCATGGAGATGATCGGCGCGGCGCTCGAACCGATCGGGCAGGAAGCCGGGATGGCGCTTCCCCCGGCCGTGTTTGCGGCGGCGTATCCGGTCGCGATCGTCGTTCTCGCCCTGCTCCTGTTCCAGTCGTTCTTCCTGAAACCGGTCGGCGAGATGCGGAAAACGGTCGAAGCGATCGCGGCGGGCGATTACGGACAGCGCCTGCCCGTGCTGACCGACGACGAGATCGGCAGCCTGTGTCTCAGCTTCAACGCCATGGCGAAGGACCTGGCCGAAAAGGAGTTTTTGCGCCGGTTCATCTCGGATCTTACGATGCAGGCCGTCGCCGGCCGCCACCGCCGCACCGCCACACGCCTCACCGCCACGGTGATGTTCACCGACATCCGCGGCTTCACGACCATGTCCGAAACCCAGCCGCCCGAGAAGATCACGGCGATGCTCAACGAGTATCTGACCCGCATGGAAGCGGTGATCGAGGCGCACGGCGGCACGATCGACAAGTTCATCGGCGACGCGATCATGGCCGTCTTCCTGCCGACCCACGGCATGGCCCCGCCGGGCGAGCGCGCCGTCCGGGCCGCGTTCGGCATGCGCCGCGAGCTCGCCGCATTCAACGCGGCCCGGCGCGCGGCCGGCGAGTTCGAGATCGCGATCGGTAGCGGCATCGCGACGGGCGAGATTCTGATGGGGGTGCTGGGCCGCTCTGACGGGCGCCAGGACTTCACCGTGACCGGCCCGACGGTGAATATATCATCATCTATGGAAAAGCGGTCGAAGGAAACGCGCCGCACGCCGATCGTCGCCTGCCCCGCGACCGTCGAAGCCGCTTCCGGGCATCTCGTGACGGAGCCGCTTCCCGCGATTCCCGGAAAACCGGCGGGCTTCGAACTGGTTTCGATTGCCGATTTCGAGGTATCATTGTCCCATTCCGACACCTGACGTGGAGGCTGCACGATGAGCGAATCGAAACGGAACGTCAACATGGCCCGGCCAGGCGAAACGCCCGTTGGAGCCGGGCAGGGGCACACGATCGTCGGCGGCCGCCCCGCGGGCGCGACCGACCGGGGCCGCGGCATCCCGCGCGGCATGGAACTGCTGATCAAGCGCGCCGCCGTCGATGCGTCGTTCCGCGCAGATCTTCTCGCGAGGCGCGCCGCCGTCGCGGACGAGCTGGCGATCCCGCTCGATCCGTCGGAACGGGCGATGCTGACCTCCATTCCCGAAGCCCAGCTCGGGATCATCATCTCCGGCACGGCCGTTCCCGAACCCCAGCGGAAGGCGCTTACCGGGGCTTCGGCGGCGGCGATGCTGGCCCTGCTCGCCCAGCTGACCTTCACGCCCGTCGCCGGTCGCGCCGACACGCCCCCGGCCGACGAAACGAGCGGAGAATTCAGGCCGGGCCTGCCGAACGCGGGCGTCTCGGCCGCCGATGACGACGACCGCATGACGCGCGGCATCAGGCCCGATTTTCCCATGCCGCCCGGCGGCGTCCGGCCGGATATCCCGAGGCCGCCGAAACCGGCACCCGCCCCGCCCGTCACACCGGATGAGACAGAACAAACTGCCTCTCCGGCTCCGGCAACGTCGACGTGGAAGCCGGGCGATCCGCTGACGTTCACCGTGTTGCAGGAGGTCCTGGTCAAAGGCGACGTGACGGACCGCCCCTTCAGCGACGCACTTGATCTTCTCGCCGCGGATACCGGCGTCAGCATCTCTCTGGCCGGCGGCACGGCGATCGACGCCAGCCGGCGCGTCAGCGCGGCGACAGCCGGTCTGCCGCTCGGGAAGGCTCTCAGGAAGCTCTGCACCGAGGCCGCCGGAGACGCCGCCCTGTTCGTCATCGATATCGAGGAATCCCGGATCGTCGTCCGGTTCCACCCCCGCACCGGCGAGGCCCGGCCCGGCATCCAGACACAGCCGCCCGTCGACGTCGACGATTCGGCCATCACCCGCGGCATCCGGCCGGACATTCCCGGCTTCGACGAGTAGCCAGCCTCCGATGACCGCCGATATCACGCTTCTCAACCTGAACCTGCTGTACGTCCGCTACCTCGACACCGTCGACCGCGAACTCCACCTGCCGCTCGGCTGCCTCTACCTGACCCGCGCGCTCGAGCAGGCGGGCTACACCGTCGATTTCCGCGACTACCAGCTGACGCAGGCCGCCGAGCCGTTCAGCACGGGCGCGATCCTGCGCTTCCTCGAGGGCGCCGCGCCCGTCGTCGGCTTCTCCTGCATGGCGAACCTGCTCCCCTTCGCCATCCTGGCGATGCAGGAATACAAGAAACAACACCCCGAATCGACGCTGGTTCTCGGCGGCGTCGGCTCGAAAGCCGTCGAAGAGCAGATTCTCGAACGCTTCCCCTGGATCGACGTCATCGCGGTCGGCGAGGGCGAGCGCACCGGCCCCGACCTGCTCGGCGCCATCAGACGCGGAGACGATCTCACCCGCGTGGCCGGCCTCGTCGTGCGCGACCGCGACGGCCGCATCGTGCGCACGCCCACGCGCGAGCGGGTCGCCGATCTCGACGCGGTCCCGTTTCCGGCGTTCGAGCACATCGACCTGAAGCAGTACCGAGGCTACGGCCTGATGTCGTCGCGCGGCTGCCCCTACCCATGCACCTTCTGCTCGGTCGCCCCGGTCTGGGACCACACCTCGACGTTCCGATCGGTCGGCAACATCGTCGACGAGATGCGCATGCTCCACGAGACGGCCGGGGTGAAGATGTTTCTATTTCAGGACGAATATTTCGTCTCGAAGAAATCCCGCGTCATGGAGTTCTGCGACGCGCTGAGCCGCTCGGGCCTGAAGGTGATGTGGAAATCCTTCGGCCGCGTCGACCTGACCGACCGCGAGATGATGGAGGCGATGGCCTCCACGGGCTGCGTCGAGCTGCGGTTCGGCATCGAGAGCGGCTGCGACCGCATCCTCCAGCTCGTGAAGAAAGGCTTCACGGCGGAACAGGCGATCGCGCGCGTCTCCGAGGCGGTCGGCATTTTCCCGCGCGTCGACGCCTTCTACATCTGGGGTTTCCCGTTCGAGACGATGGAGGACTTTCACCAGACCGTGTTCCAGATGGTCTCGCTGCGCATGCTGGGCGCGCGCATCTTGCCATCCATGCTTTGCCTGCTGCCGCAGACCGAGTTGTACCAAACGTATGCCGGGAAAGCGAGGCTCGAGTTCTGTCCCGAGCTGTTCCCCGAATACATGATCACCGGCCACGAGATCAGCACGATGTCGAAGTTCGAGATCGCGCCCCAGCACCGCCCGATCTACGAGTTCATCCAGGCCCACCCCGACCTGTTCCCCGGCTTCTTCCACATCGACCTGGCCGGAAACATCCTGCCCAAGCTCGCCGTGCTGAAAAAATTCGGCTTCTATCCCGACACGGCCGACGCGGCCACGCCGGAATCCTGCGGCGCCCACTCCCCGGAATCGGCCGCCACCCGCGCCTGCCCCACCTGATTTCCCCCGGACGAAAACCGGGCCGAATCGTCTTCCGATCCGGCCCGGTTTTATCGTAATATATATTATCTTATGCCATATACTTTGTCGAGATATTCGTCCCACTGGGTGTCGCGGGCGAAGTCGAGGGCCTTGTAGAAAGCTCGGAACTTGCGGTAGTCGTCCGGCGTCGGCATCGCGACCGAGATGCCGGCCCCCGAGGAGACCGTGCGACAGGCGGAGACGGCGGCCAGGGCATCCTCGGCGGTCTTGCGGACCAGGGTCCCGTTCTTCACGCCGGAGAGGCCGCCCATGCCGCCGAGGCTGGCTTCGATGTCCCAGTAGTAGTTCTTGCCGCCGTAGGCTTCGCTCGGGTTGAACCGGTACCCGTCGGCCGAGGCGTTCATCAACTCGAGCACGAAGGCGTTGAAGGCGAAGGTCAGCTCGCCGGCGCGGGCCACGTTCCAGTAGCCCATGTCGCGCATCCCGGCGCCGCTGACCATGGCTTTCGCGAAGCCGGTCGCGTTGGAGGGCCGCTCGGCATCGATCGCGCTCATGATGCGGGCGTAGGGGTATCCGTTGATGCCGGTCGTGTCGGCGGCGCCGACCATGACCTCGCAGGAGCTGCGGAACTGGTAGACGGCCTCGATCGAGCCGGGCAGACAGGCGTCGAAGGCGAGCACCGACAGCGGCCGGTTCCCGTTCAGGCGGGTTTTGAACGCGTCGAGGACGGCGACGATCTCGAACACGGTCAGGCAGTCGTTGTCGGTGTGGTCGTAGGCGACGAACCGGCTGTCAGGGTCGAAGTCGACCGCGCCGGGCTTCATGCTGGACGTGCCGCCCGTGCCGCGCCACGAGAAGATGCCGCTGCCGTGGCTGTTGATGATGAGCGCGTAGTTGCGGGCGGGGTGCCGCTCGGCCGCCTTCTTCAGGAAGCTCCACAGCACGTAGGGCGAGCCCATGTTCACCTCGCCGAGCTTGTCCTCGACGTTGACGCCGCCCTTCCGGACGGTGTAGATCGAGGCGCCGCTTTCACCGCTGCCGCCGAAGATGCCGCCGGACTTGGGAGCGAGATCGTCGATCACGACGATTTCACAGCCGGCCGGCGGGCCCGACCGCGTCATCGCCTGGATGCTGCGCATGTTCGCGTTTTCCATGGTGGCGTCCTTGTCGTCGTTCACGATGTACAGGAGCACCGTCCATTCGTTGAGCGCCCAGCCGGTTGCCGGGGCGACGAGCACCGCCAGAACGATCAGAAGCCAACGCATCGATTTCATGTCTCGACCTCACCTGTCCGGATTTTTTGTATCCGCCAATGAGCAGGAAACATGCCAGCCGCACAGGAAGCCGATGCGCGGCCCGGGAAGCCGATGCGCGACGTTCGCGCCCGTACCGGCTGCCGATTATTCGCCGGCACCCTGCTCAACCTTCGGCATTCACCGGGATGCCGGCGTTTCCTCCGTACCCGATGCGGGGGGCGTCGTCGGAATCTCGGAGGGATCGGCGACGGCCCCGTGGGCGGCGAGAAGCTCGGCGACGTCCGTCTTCCCGGCCTTTTTGGCCCAGAACAGCGGGGTTCGGTGGAAATTGTTGACGGCGTTCACGTTGGCACCCCGGGAAATCAGCAGTTCAACGACGTCGCGCGCCCCGCTTTCCGCGGCGAGATGCAAGGGCGTGCTCTCCGCGGAACCATCCCGGCTGGTGAAACCGGTGACATCCACATCGCAGCCCGCATCGAGCAGGATGCGGCAGGCTTCGGCGCGGTTCTTCACCGCGGCGAGATGCAGGGGGGTGAGATTCCGGCCGTCGCGCACGTTCAGGTCCGCCCCGCGCGACGTCAGTAGTTCGAGAATCGCATTCTGGCCGTTTTCGACGGCGCAATGCAGGCCGCACCCCATGTCGCGCATCGTCGCGTTGATGTCGAAGCCGTCGTCGAGCATCGCGGCGACGTCATCCGCCCGACCGGAGGCGATCATGCCGAACCACCGCTGGGCGGCGGCGCCTCCGGAGGCTTCCGAATCCTGGGCGAACAGGGTCGTCGAAACGCCGATCATCAGAGCAACGAACACAACGCAGGCCACGGCGGCCCTTCCAAAACCACGTCGAACCATCATGATCCCCTCCATGCAGAATGTCTTGCGGTTTCACACACGCTGCATACAAGATACCCCCGGACGTTGAATCAGGTAAAATGGGAAAACATTCTTTCAAAGAAGGACACCGATGCCTCGAACATCCAGGATTGTCGCCAAGTATTGTCTGATCACGCTGTTCGCTCTCTTCTGCTCGACGGCGCTGTTTGCGGCGGATCTGCCGCATATTGTGCTTCTCGCCACCGGCGGCACGATCGCCGGGGCCGGGAAGTCGGCCGGGGAAGCCGGTTACAAGCCGAGCACCCTGCCCGTCGAGAAACTCGTCAACGCGGTTCCCGAGATCGCCTCGTTTGCTCGTCTGAGCGGCGAGCAGGTGTCCCAGGTCGACAGCCAGGCCATGACCACGACGATCTGGCTGAAGCTGGCCAACCGCATCAACGCTCTTCTCGCCGACCGCGACGTCGACGGGATCGTCGTCACGCACGGCACCGACACGCTCGAGGAGACGGCGTATTTCCTGCATCTCACGGTGAAGAGCCGCAAGCCGGTCGTCGTCACCGGCTCGATGCGCGCCGCAACGTCGATGAGCGCCGACGGCCCGATGAACCTGTTCAACGCCGTCTCCGTCGCCGCGTCACCGCTTTCGCACGGGAAGGGCGTGCTCGTCGTCCTCAACGACCGCATCCACTCGGCCCGCGAGGTCACGAAAACAGACACGACCGCTGTCGACACGTTCCAGTCGCCGAATTCCGGCCCGCTCGGCACCGTCTATTACGGGAAGGTCTCGTTCGAGCGCCTGCCCGCCCGCCGCCACACGCTCGCCACGCCGTTCAGCGTCGCCGGCCGCGAGACCCTGCCGCGCGTCTTCATCACCTACGGCCACGCCGACAACACCCCCGAACTCGTCGAGGCCGCGATCCGCGCGAAGCCGGACGGCATCGTGAACGCCGGCGTGGGCAACGGCAACGCCTCGCCCGCCGTTCTCGAATCCCTCGGAAAGGCGCGCCGCGGCGGCATCGCCGTCGTCCGATCCGCCCGCACCGGCGGCGGCCGCGTCACCCTCGGCGCCGAGGTCGACGATGCGGCGTATGGCTTCGTCGTCGCCGACGATCTGAACCCCCAGAAAGCCCGCATTCTTCTCATGCTCGGCCTGACGCGCACCTCCGACCCGCAGGCCCTGCAGCAGCTGTTCTTCACGTATTGATGGCGGCTGAAGAAGCCCGGCTCGCGAACAGGAAAGCAGGTTGAAACGATGACACAGCCGGTTTTTCAGGATGCCATTCACCGGTGTCAGCTTTTTGGAACGTTTTCCGAGGATGTTCTCAAAACCGCCGGGTCGCGGCTTGCAGCGCTCACTCCAGCCGAGCTCTTCCGGATCAATCCCCTGAGGTTCGCCAGCCAGGCCTCTCTGGCGGAGGAAACCTGCATCGACCTGTTCGTTTGCGGGACCCGGGCCGGCCTTTTCGAACTCTCCTTCGATGTCATCTGCACGACATGCGGAGGGATTTTACACTCTTCGCCTGACCTGGGAGCCCTGCAAAGTCTTGTTTTCTGCGAGTTGTGCATGTTCGAAAAGGTCGTCACTCTGGACGAGATGATCGAAGCCTCGTTCACCGCCTCCCCCTCGATCGCCCCGACAGCCGTGGATCGATATCGGGATTATCCGACGTTCAGACACTTTCACTTTTCCCATAATTTCCAGCCTTCGCCCGAACTGCTCGAATACCTGCAGACAAACGGCCTGGCTTTCGTTTTCATCCACCCGCACGAAGAGGCGGAAATCCCGTTTCACGCCGCCCAGGGCGATCTCGTTCGACTCGTTTCCGTATCCCCGCACACGGGCGTTTCCATGCGTATCGACGGGCGCCCCGGAAGCGGGGATGCAGATTTCCGCGCCCTGGTGATTTCAGATCAGGGGTTTTCAAAAAACGATCTCACGCTGCCTCAAGGGACGACGAGCATCACCGTGAAAAACGCCTCGAACCGAACGGTCGGCATCAAGGCGCTGCGTTCGAACGTCGAGAAGCTGCACGAGATCCTTCGGGAACGCCCTTCCGGGATGGCGCCCTACCTGTCGGGAAGGGCGATCCTCCACAATAAATATTTTCGACGCTATTTCAGAATCAACGAAGCCAGAAGGGATTTCGGCCTCCTCATTCGCAATGTCACGGTTCTCTTCACCGACCTTGTCGGATCCACACAGATGTATGACAGGCTCGGGGATGTCTCGGCGAACCGGGTCGTCCAGCAGCATTTCTCGGTTCTCAACGGCCTCATCGAACGGCACGGCGGCGTCACGGTCAAAACGATGGGTGACGCCGTGATGGCAACGTTTCTCACGCCGAAAGCCGCGACGGAATGCGCCGTCGAGATGATTCGCTCGATGACCCGCGTGCTCTGGAGGGACGGCGCCCCCCTGGGTCTGAAAATCGGCATCCACGAAGGCCCGGCACTCACCGTCAGCAACCAGGGAATCCCGGATTACTTCGGCCAGACCATAAATATAGCCGCCAGAATTCAAAAACTGGCCGGGGAAAACGAAATACGGATCTCAGGCACCGCGATGAACGAACCCGGCATCGAAGATATCCTGTCCCGGCACGGATTCGAATCGGAAAGCGAGACGGTGCGGCTGAAGGGCGTCGATGCGCCGGTAACGGTCTTCTGTTGCCGCCCGCGTGATGAATCTCCCGTGACCCCTTGACGAACCGACCCGGCCCGAAACCGGGCCGGGTCTTGATCAATATTGAGTCCTGTAACATGTCCCCCGTCCGTGCTGAGCCTGTCGATGCACGAAAGGCTCTCGCCCTTCGACAGGCTCAGGGCGAACGGGGGCGCTACACGAGGGCTATTTTTTTGCCGGCGGAAAAAGCTTTCCGAGAGGGGTTATATAGTTGTTGCGATCTATCGTGACGGACGCAGGGTCGAACACGCCGAGGTTGACGTAGGCTTTGGGCAGAATGGTGGGGAAAGAGGCCTTCGGGTTCACCACGTGGTTCCCGAGGAGTTTCAGGCGAAGCCGCTGTGAAGGGGGCAGCACCGAGTTGATCATCTCGACCTGGTGAGTGACGCAGCTGCTCGAAAGAGTGTTGTAGTAATCATCCGGCCGCTCCCGGGTGCCTTCCAGAACGGCGGTTCTGGCAAACGCGATCTTCTGCTCCGGGGTCAACCGGAGGCGGTAGGCCTGGAGCTTGCGACCGTCGACGCCGCACTCGATCATGGAATAGTCTTCCCAGGTCGAGACGACCGCGATGTTCGGATACACCTTATGCGTGCCCTTCCAGATGAAATCGATCTTCTGCTTGGGGTATCGGTAAGCCTCGAAGGAAACGACCAGGCCTTCGGCCTGTTCCCCGCGCGGGCCGGTGAAGCCGCCCGGCTTGAAGGTCATGACGACGTACCCGTGCCCGAACAGCCATTCGGGCGGAAACGGCTTGAGAATGAAATAGATCTCGTCCGTCAGACGGGGGTCGATGACCGCCTGCCCGCTGGCGAAAACTCTCTCGTCGCAGGGAACCGTGGGGGAGTTGAGCAGACGGCCGCGGATGTTGCCGACCGTGAGAAGGTCGCCTTCCGTCGCGACCAGCACCGCCCGCCCGGTCGGCCCGTGATCGGCACAGGATGGCCCGCCCCCCGTGCCCGCCAGCAGAGGAAATCCCGCGAGGACGAGAAAGAGAACCGCCAGACCGATCCGTTCCATCCATCTTCCAGACATCGTTCCCTCCGTCGTAACCCAAAAATGAGGCTGAATTATCGCGAGCAAGCGTTATGCCACCCGGCCGGACGCGCGGACAGGCCGTGGAAGCGGTTCCGTCCCTTCCCGGGTGCCGGATTTTCGGCCGTTTCACACCATTGAAGGCCGTGACAGTCGCATTCAATCGCCGTTTGCGCATTTCTGTCCGTCTCAGCCCAAATTCAGGCAGGCCTGAAACGGGTTATTGATTCCTGCAGAATGAATGCCACCCGTTCGCCCTGAGCCTGTCGAAGGGCGAAATGAGGAATCATCTGCAAGTGGCTGTTCGTGCTTCGACAAGCTCAGCACGAACGGAGACACGAAGCTGGTTTTTGATATGCAGGACTCAATATTTCCAGGAAAGCACAACGGTTCCGTTGTCCGTACCGCCCGCGTTCTTCCAGGAACCTTCCGCCCGCCCCAGCGAGATCGTCGCGGCGAATGAGCCGTTCAGGCCGGCACGAGCTTTCTTACCGACGGGGAGTTCGGTGAACTCCAGCGTTGCGCCCTTCAGCGTGCCCTGGATCTTCACCTGGGCCCCGAGCGTTTTCCAGGTGATCTGCCCGGTGAACTCGCCCGTCGCCTCCTTCAGCTCGATGATTCGCAAAACGAAGGGCCAGGTCTTGCCGGTTTTTTCCGATGCCGCCTCGCCGGAAAGATCCTTCCGCACCGGCAGGGAAACCGCCCGCTGCGGCTGGTCCGCCGCGACTTCCTCCATGCTTGCCGCGCCAAGGTCGCCGTCGGGGCCTGTCCAGTCGCCCTCCCAGCGGGTTCCACTTTTCTGAAGTCGGTAGGCGACGTTCAGGCGACCCTTGCCCTGTTTGACGGCCGCCGTCTCGGTGAACTCGAGAACATCGCCCTGGAGCGTCCCCGTCAGGGTGTGAACAGCGTCGAGCGACTTCCAGGTGATCTGCCCCGAAATCTCGCCCGTCGACTCGTCTAGCGAGGTGATCCTCAGGATGAACGGCCAGAATTTGCCTGTCTTGTTCGATTTCGACACGCCGAAAAAATCCTGGTCGAGCGGAAACGCCGACGTCGCCGCGGCGATTCCGAGAAACACCGTCAGCAGAAGAACGCACATCATGGAAGCGCGCATCCGGCTCTCCTTCATTTCGCCCTCCCGAGAGGCATTGATGGTCCGTGATCCGATGTCTTCCCGGCATCGGCACATGGTCAGCATATCGGACGTTGCGTCATTCGCGCAACCGGGCAAATCGGAAGCCGACCGAATCGCCCTCACGCAATTTTATAGCAATATATTTTTAATCGGCGAGGTATAATGGTTCATCCGCAGCTTTCACAGGGAGGCACTCTCATGAGACTCGTTCTCGTCGCTCTGATCGCCGGAATCTGGCTCGCGACCGGCATGCGCGCCTGCGCCGAGCCGTCCAAGTGGTCGGCCATGAACGTCTACGACCAGGCCCGCGAGCAGGAGCTGGCCGCCCGGGCCGCCGACTGGCGCAACGGGCCGGTCGTCTACCAGGTCATCGTCGACCGGTTCTCGCCGTCCTCCGAACTCGCGAAGAAGAAATCCCTGTATGCGGCGCCCCGACGCCTCCGCGACTGGCAGGAAACGCCGAAGACCGGTTCCTACCTGAAAAAGGAAGGCGTCTGGTCGCACGAAGTCGATTTCTGGGGCGGCGATCTCGGTAGCCTCCTGGGCAGCATCGGCTACATCCAGGAACTGGGCGTCGACGTCGTCTATCTGAACCCGGTCTTTTCCTCGCTGACGAACCACAAATACGACGCGTGGGACTACCACAAGGTCGACCCCGTCTACGGCTCGCGCGCCGACCTCGCGGCGCTGGCGGCCGACCTGCACCGGCGCGGCATGCGGCTCGTGCTGGACGGCGTCTTCAACCACATGGGCCGGCGCAGCGCGATGTTCGAGGAGGCGCTCCGCAACCCGCGCAGTCGATGGCGGCCCTTCTTCAAGTTCTCCGAAACATCCGATCGCGGATATATCGGGTGGTATGATGTCGAGAACCTTCCCGAGCTGAACCTCGAGAACCCCGACGTCCAGAAGTACATCTACGGGGCGCCGGACTCGGTGGTCCAGTCGTATCTGCTGAAGGAGGAAATCGACGGCTGGCGGCTCGACGTCGCGTTCGACCTCGGCTTCCGCTACCTGACAGACCTCACCCAGGCCGCGCACACGGCGAAACCCGGCTCGCTGATCGTCGGCGAAATCTGGAACTACCCCGAAGAATGGCATCCGGCCGTCGACGGCGTCATGAACATGCACGGTCGCAAGCTTCTGCTGACCATGCTCGAGGGCCGCCTGTCGGGCCCGATGTGCAGCCAGATGTGGGAAACCTCGATCGCGGACGCCGGCATGGACCACATCCTGAAAAGCTGGCTGGTGCTCGACAACCACGACACCCCCCGCCTGCCGAACCTGCTGCCTCAGGTCTGGCAGCAGAAAATGGCCCGTATGCTCCAGTTCACGCTCCCCGGCGCAGTCTGCCTGTATTACGGCAGCGAGCTCGGCATGACCGGCGGCGAAGACCCCGAGCAGCGCGCCCCCATGCGGTGGGACCTGGTCTCCCCCGACAACGAGATGCTCGCGCTCCACCGCCGACTGCTGAAACTGCGCCACGCCGAGCCGGCCCTGCGCTACGGCGACTTCCGGCGACTCCATTCCGAGAACCTGTTCGCCTTCCTGCGCCGCACGACCTCGGTGCGCGAGACCGTCGTCGTCCTCGCCAACCCGACGAACCGCACCGTCAAGGAGCTGATTCAGCTTCGCGAAAGCAAGTTCCAGGATGTCACGCCTCTGCGCGACCAGCTCTCGGACAGGACGTTCACCGTCTTCTCCGGAACCGTCGACGTCGAGGTGCCCGCCCGCTCCGTCCTCATCCTCAAGGCCGACACCGCCGACTACCCCCACGGCTACAACCGCTACGATCGGATCTATTGATCCTCGGCATGCAAATAGTTACATCCGCTGCCGGCGGGCTGCGTTTGCAACTCCGGATTCCATGCGGTACGATCTCACCAGGAGAATGAACGATGAAACGATATGTGCTCATGCTGACCCTGATGCTCGCGGCGTCGCCCGTATGGGCGCTGTTCTGCCAGTATTGCGGCAGTTCGATGGCCGACGATGCGCGGTTCTGCCCGAAGTGCGGCAGACAACACGCCGCACCGTCGTCGAACCCCGCACCTCAGCCGGCGACGCCGGCGCCGGTGACCGTGACGCCCGACAACCCCGCAACGCCGATCGCGGCGCCGGCGGAGCTTCCCTCCGCCCCCTACGAGGCGATCAACCGGTACGAATCGTTGCTCACCTCGTCGGCCCAGGCATGGTCGTCGGGCACGGCGGCCGAACAGCGGTTCCGCATTACGTCGGCGCTCCAGCAGGCCGGTTCCGAGGCTCCCCGGTTCACGCCGGCCATGCAGCGGCTGCACAATTTATACACATCGAAATATGATATCCTGAGCCGGTACGACAGTGCCTGCGCGCGCAGCGCGAGAGGCCCCGGCCGGATCGAGGCCGACGCCGAGAAGGAAAAGCTCCTGTTCACGCTCGCCCGCACGAACGAGATGATCTCGTATCTGAAAGACCGCCTCTCCGACCCGGCGGCCCCGGCCAGGGTCGACGAGATGCAGAAATCCCTCGACGAGGCCGTGCGGGAACACCGCGTCACCGCTCCCTATCTGCGGCTCGATGGATACCGGGTAAAGCAGGGACAACGCCTCTGGGTCATGGACATCGTCGACGAACGGGTCATGGTGATGATCCTCGACGACTGCGGCGCCCGCAAGCCCCTCGTGGGCTGGCTCTCGCTCGGCGACCTCGAACGCCGCTCGACGTACCGGCGACCGGCATCCTGGGTCGCCCCCGTCCAGCGCGTCGAGAAGGAAGTCGTCATCGTCGGCCACACCTGGTGGTGGCCCGGCTGGCCCCACCCGCGCCATCCCCGGTATCCGGACCGCGACCGCGATCACGACCGCCACGACCGTCACGATCGCGACCGCCGCCACCGGCACTGACCGCCGGGGTTATTTCCGGGCCACCACGATGAGGGAGAGGCCTTTCCACGGAAGCAGGCGGTCGACGAGGCGGAACAGCCAGACGAGGTGGTCGTAGAGCTTCATCGAAAGTTTGCCGATCGAGCCGCTTCCGAGAAGCTTTCCCACGAACAGCCAGCCGATCACCCCGGGCCTGTTGAAATCGAGCATCTTCTCGACCCTGAAGCCCGCCTGGACGAGTTTCTGCCCGATGTCCTCCCTCGAGTACCGGCGCAGATGACCGACCGCCCGGTCGAGCGAGCCGGCGTATTCCGGGCATTGCGGAAGAAGCAGGATGAGGCTTCCGCCCGGCCCGAGCGTGTCGAAGACTCGTCGCAGGGCCGCGGCGTCATCATCGATGAACTCCAGCGTGTTCAGGCACAGGACCGTTTCCTGCGTTCCCTTCAGTTCCTCGAAATGAGCGGCGTCGTTCAGGTCGAGCGCCCGGATGCCGACGCGGTCGTCGTTCCTGAACATCGACCGGAGCGTCTCGAGCGCCAAAGGTTTTATTTCACATGCAATATATTCATCGCGCGGCAGGAAGCGGCTGGTCAGGTTGCCGATGCCGGCGCCGATTTCCATGACCCTCCGGCCGAGGAAGGGTCTGATGACATCCGCCAGCCACCGGTTGAAGCGCGGCGCCAGCCGCACGTTGTGCAGGACGTCCTGGGCGGACGGGATGTAGCAGTCGTCGATCAGCCAATACTTGAAAATATAATATAAGGCCCAGAAGCCGTCCTTCCAGGTGATCTTCTTGCCCTCGTCGTAGGTGCGGCCCTTGTAGGAGATGGGCACCTCGTACACGCGCAGGTTGCGCTTGGCGACCTTCGCGGTGAGCTCCGGCTCGAGGCCGAACCCCGAGGATCGGATCGGGATGCTCTTGAGCAGCGGCGCCCGGAACATCTTGTAGCAGGTTTCCATATCGGTGATCGTGAGGTCGGTGAACATGTTCGACAGGTTCGTCAGGCCCCAGTTCATCAGCGAGTGCCAGAAGTACAGCACGCGTCGGTAGTCTGCCGCGAGATACCGCGAGCCGAACACCACGTCGGCGTCGCCCTCGAAAATCGGCCGGATCAGCTTCGGGAACTCGGCCGGGTCGTATTCCAGGTCGGCATCCTGGATCACGATCACCTCGCCGTCGGCCCGGTCGATGCCCGTCCGGATCGCCCCGGCCTTCCCCTGGTTCTTTTCGTGGAAGACCGGAAGGACCTGCGGGTGAAGCCGCGCCTGGTCCGTAATGATCTCGCGGGAGCCGTCCGTCGAGCCGTCGTCGACGATCACGAGCTGGATGGCGGCGATTCCCGGCTTCCCTTCCTGCTCCAGGACCTTCGCGATGACTTTCGCGAGTGTGAACCGCTCGTTGTAGACCGGCATGATGACCGAAAGCCGGAACGGTGCGTGACCTCCCATGTCGACTCCTGAAATCGTTGTCTGAATGTACAAAAAAGTTTACGACAGAACGGTGTCGGATGCACCATGAAAAGCAACCTGTCGAAACAAGGGGGCGTATGACGGCGCTCTGGAAAAAACTCCGGTTGCCGGCGCTCGTCGCGGCGACGGTCCTGTCGTTCTCCGCGATCGAGGTCGTGGCGAACCCCATCCGGCTCAGCATCGACCCGTTCGTGATGACCTTCTGGCGGTTTCTGCTGGGCGGCCTCTTCCTGCTCCCGGTGGCGGTGCCGCTCTTCCGGAAAAAAGCCCGCGCCTTTTCGCCCCGCGTCGTCTGCTGGCTGGCCGCGCTCGGCGTTCTGAACGTCGTCGTCGCCATGGGCGCCCATGCGCTCTCGGTCAAATTCGCAAAGGCCTCGACGGCCGCGATCCTCATCGCCGCGAACCCGATCGTCATCAACTTTCTCGGCTGGCAGCTGCTCGGGGAAGCCCTTTCGATGCGCCGCGCCCTTACGCTCATCCTCGGCTTCACCGGCGTCGTCCTGGTGGCGGCGCGCCCCTCCCCGGGCGCTGACACGGCGTTCGGCATCGCCGCCGGCCTCGTCGGCATGGTCACGTTCTCGCTGTATACGGTTCTCTCGAAGCGATTCGTCCAGCGGCTCGGCAGCCTGATCGTCACCGTCTCGACGTTCTTTCTCGCCTCAGCCGCCTTCCTGCCCCTTCTGCTTCTCGCCGGGGTGTCGATCTGGCCCGCGCCAGAGGTCTGGCCGCGCCTGCTCGTGCTCGGCTTCATCGTGTCGGGCTTCGGCTACTACACGTTTTTCCAGGTTCTCCGGGAACTCCCCGCCGGCCGGGCGAGCCTGCTGTTCTTCGCCAAGCCGCCCGTCGCCATCCTTCTCGCCTGGCTCCTGCTGGGCGAGACCCTCACCCCGCCCGCCATGGCCGGCACGCTTCTCGTCATGGCCGGCATCCTGTTCGACCGGCGCACGAAGTCCCCGGCACCGGCCCGATCATTTTCGCCACCGGAGGTTTCCCGATGACGTTCTTTTCTTCGAAACCGTTCCTGCGCACCCTGCTGATCCTGCTGTTCGTCTCCGCCTGCGCGCTGCCCTCCCGGGCCCAGCTCGCCAGCGAACCGACGTTCGACCTCGAACTGGTCGACATCTACGCCGACTTTCAGCCCGAGAAATATATAGCTGATGTTATAAGCATCCTGTATCTGACCTGCAACGGCTCGGATCCCGTCATTCTTCGCTGCCAGGGCAACATCCACCGCCTCGAGGTCATCGGCCGGAACCAGCAGAACGTGAGCTGGATCTACCGCCCCCCCTACATCCACCTCGACAACCTCGCGGCCGGCCAGCGCGAAGTCGAGTTCCGCTTCCGCGTCCGCCACGACGGCTATTCCCCCGGCGGCGGCACTATCGCGACGAACCTGCTCGCGCTTGGCCCCGCCGTTTTCTGGTATCCCCGCCAGAACGCCTCCGACCCCCACCAGGTGATCCTCAACCTCGAAACCCCGGCCGACTACGAAGTCTCGACGAACGGCACCCTCCAACGCGACCTCCCCAACAACACCCGCCGCCTCCGCACCTGGATCGTCTCCAAACCCGCACCAGAAGGCATCACGTTGAAAACGCCCTGATCATCATGAGCTATTGATTCCTGCAAAACAAAATGCACATTTCGCGTTTCCGTTCGTGCTGAGCATGTCGAAGTACGAGAGGCCCTCGCCCCTTTCGGCAGGCTCAGGGCAGGCTTCGACAAGCCCAGGTCGAACGGATATCGAGAAGGAAAAGCCCCCCGGAATTTCCGGGGGGCTTTTTCTCATACCGATGAACCGAACGGTTTCTGTTACTCTTTCCAGAGAGGGTCGGTGGGGACAGGGCGATCGCTGACGTCGAGGTAGAGGCCGACGGCGTTTCCGCGGCGGACGAAGCGGCAGGGCTTTCCGAGCAGGGTCGTTTCCGGGGTCGCGCCGTGAAGCTTGTCGAAGCGGGCCTTTTCGGCTTCTTTGCCGAGCCATTCGAAGATCAACTGGGGATCGTAGAGGGCGAGTTCACGAGCGGGCTCGCCCGGCTTCGCCCAGCGGGCCGAGGTCGTGAATTTCCCGAGGGAGACGGTTTTCCCCGTGAGAGGGCCGCCGATCAGGTCGAGAGGGATGTTGACGCGCCGGATCCACTGCTGGTTCATGACCGGATCGATGAGATTGGTGACGTCGAGAAAGCTCATCGCGAAGGCGGAACAGCCGGCGCCAAGACCCTTTCGGGGCTCGTTCAGGCCGTTGTAGATCTTGTCGTAGCCGCGGGCCTTGTATTCGGTAAGATATTGTTTCATGCGGGCATACTGCGCCTGGCTGATGCGGAACCGGAAAAACGCCACCCTGCCGGTCTCATACCGTCCCTTCAGCTCCGCGTCGAGTTTCTGCGAAGGGTCGAAAGCCCCCTGCATCGGCGCGAACAGCAGGCCGAGCCCGTATCCCTTCTTCGTGATGAAATCCACGTCGGGAGGGGCATCAGGAGCGGTCGTCATTCCCGTGAGATCGCGGGTGCCGTCGGCGCCGATGAGCTCCATGAAGCAGTGGCCGATCGTGTGCTTGGCCTTCCCGTGCTGGAGAGACAACCGTCCCTTGACCCCGGCTCCCCAGGCGAGCGTGTACGGAGTTTTCCAGTTCAACTCGGCCGCGGGCGGAAACGAATACAGCACGAACTCCTGCGCCACGCACGGCAGGCTGCCCAGAACGAACACGAACACCATGGCCAGACAGAATTTCTGCAACATGAGTCCTCCCCTTCACAGATTATTTGTACATTATACCCTACGACGCTGGGGGTGAGGGGGGCGGGCTTCAAACCGCGAGTTCAGGGGACGTGATACCAGGGAATCCGGTAACACGTCCCCCGAATTAGCCAGGTTTCCTGCATCAGGGGGAACAGTTTCCGGCCCGCCCCTTCTCGGATCGTCGTCGCCAGCACATCGAACAGTCTCAGGTGAACCTCCGGGGGAAGCTCGCCCGCGGCGTTCTGCAGCACCTGCGCGGCCGCCGTGCGGATATCGGGCTCCTCTTCGGGATTACCGAGGAGAACGGCCAGGCGCTCCGCCAGTTCAGATTTCCTCTTATCGGAAAGGCTCCGCCAGAGACCGGCACCTTGCCGGCAAAGGGAAGCCGCAGCACCGGTCCGTTCCTCCAGACCTTGGTTCCCATCGGTGAGAACGTCGAAAGAAGATTCGTTTTCAGCGGTCATGACCGCTCCCTTTCAATATGGTTATTTATATATACTCCTTGTTTCACACGTAACACGACAATCACTTGCATGTTCGATATACCGTTCGTGCTGAGCCTGTCGAAGCACGCCAGGCTCTCGCTCTTCGACAAGCTCAGGGCGAACGGGGGTAATTTCCGAAAAATCCCCCCTGGATCAGGGGGGATTTTCACGTCGTGAAGATCAGGGCTTGATTGTCTGGAGGCGGGTGGCGAGGCTGCGGACGTGGTCGATCGAGAGGGGGCGCTCGCGCCACTCGAAGGCCTTGAAGGCGGGCATCTGGTCGGTCGCGTGGGTTCCCCAGCCAGCGTTGCCGGGGGGCATGACGCCGATGATGCTGATGCCGTCGGGGCTCAGGTGCATGATCTGGACGTCGCTGCCGCGGTTCATATATGGCGTGCACGAGGCCGTGGGCGCCATGGTCGGGGCGCCGACGTGGTTCACGCCGGCGAACTCCATGGCCGGGCACGGAAGCAAGGGCAGCCGTGCGCCTTCAGAGGCAAGACCGGCGACCGTCGCGGAGAACACTTCAGTGACGACCTGGCTTGCGGGCTTTCCGCCCAGATAGTCGAAGCGGGAGGTTCCCTTCAGCGCTTTCGCGAGAAGCGAGGTCTGCGTCCAGGTGGGGTCGGAAGAGAGCATCCAGGCGTATTCGCCCAGCGCATTCCCGAACACGGTCCCGAACAAGCGATTCCAGAAGGCATCGAACAGGCCGGCGCCGGGATGATCGAGCAGCCCGTCGCCGTTCTCGTCGGTGCGCAGGCCGTTCCAGTCGCGCAAGGCCCCGAGAGCGGCGATTCCGCCGGCGGTCAGGGAGGGCTCGTCGATCAGGCTCGTGAGAAGCTCTCGGAAGAACCAGGCGCGAAGGTCGGTGAATGCCACGGCCCGGTCGAGTTCCCTGAGATACTCGACGGACCAGCGTTCCCGGTTTCCGGCGAGCTGTTCGGCCAGGAACTTCGTGCGCTGGTCCGCGCCCCAGCCGGTCTGAAGGTCGCCGTCGCGGTATTCGTTCACGGGCGGACAGTTCCAGTTCGCGTAAAAGCCCGAAGCCGGATCCGTTCCGGCAAGCCGGACGTCGGGATACGGGAATACCGTCGGTTGCGCGGTCGGAAGGCGGTCGTCGCCGAAATCCCTGCGGCTCTTTCCACAGCCGGTATGTACGTAGGCGATGTGGCCGCCCCGGTCGGCGCCGAGCCAGTTGATGGAAATGGCCATCCCGTCGCTGGCGTCAAGCCAGTTTTCGAGGGTTTTCGCATGGTTCGAGGCGAACCAGGCCGCGTAGGAGTCGATCAGGCGGCCTTTCCAGGCGCGATGCTTCACATACACCACGGGGCCTTCGGCCGCGATCACCGGCCCGAGCGGGGTGTCTTCGAACGTTCGCTCGACCGGCCGGCGCAAGCCCTTCACCGGGATTTTTTCGGTCCGGGTGACGACCGGCATCGCGATCTCCCCCGACTCCGGCACAGCGGGGTTCTTTCCGCCGACCAGGATCGCGGGATCACTCGCCAGCCGCCTGAACGTCACGACATCGACGATGTTGCCGACTCCGGCCGTCGCGGAAAAGCCCAGGTCGCGGTTCGCCCCGAACAGGAGCGCGAGATACCCGGCCGGCGTCGTTCCGACGAGGTCGAACTCCGGCGTGTGCAGGCCGATCTCGTAGACGGCGGAGGGTGAAAAGTAGCCCATCTGGGGGCCACCATACAGGAATGCTTCGCGCTTCCCTTCAGGCAAACGAGACAGAACGGCGGCATAGCTTCCGGATTTATCGGGAATACCGATCATTTTCAGCGTCTGATTGCGCTTGCGACTGCGAAGAGTTGGAGCATCGTATGGCTCCGTTCCGGGAAGATAGGACGGCATCTGGGGCGAGTGTCGCAGGTGTTGCTGAAACGGAAACGGCACGTCGCCGAGCGTCGTGTAGACAGCGGGGTCCCGGTAGAACACGACGTCTTCGAAGATGCGCGAAGCCTCGCGGGCGCCGTATTTGCGCACCATCGCCGAGAGCAGGTGGAGGTTGTCGAGCTCCTGGGTGAAATCGTTGTATCTCGCGCCCATCGTGCCGGCGAAGATTTCGAGCACGTCGACGACGGAGAACGGCGTCGCCTCGACGCCGGCGGCGGCAAGGCCGGGATCAGCGGGAATCCGGCGCTGGCGCATCTGCTCGACGGCGCGGTTCAGGCCGCGGGTGAACGCCTCGACGGCTGTACGGAACGCATTCGGAGCCCGCCCGAAGCCCTCCTGCAGCTCCGCTTCCGGCACCCGGTCGCGGCGGGCGAGGGTATCGGCGTCGAGAAACGCCTTGCCGAACAGCTCCGACAGCGTGCCTCGGCAGGAGCGGCGCAGGAGCTCGAGCTGCATCATCCGGTCCTGGCCGATGCAGTAGCCGAATCCCCAGTAGACGCCTTCCGTCGTGCTCGCCACGACGTGGGGAACGCCCGCCGGGTCTCGCCAGATCTGTATCTCGACCCCGGGCATCGGGTGCCGGTATTCCGCAAGGCCGGGGGGTTCGTTCGTGAAAGCGGGATGTGCAAATGCGAACAGCATGCATGCGGCGGCGATCGTGCGTTTCATGTTATTTATATACTGCATCATATACTGTAACTCCTTGCCTCGATATCTCTCATGCGGCCGGCTTTTCGTCGTTCCTGCGCCTTCCGGCGCCGTTGAAAGGACACGCGGGGCCTTCCGCCGTCGGAAAGCCCCGCATGAACGAGCCCTGCATCAGATTTTTTCGAACTGGTCCTTGCCGACGCCGCAGGTCGGGCAGACCCAGGAGTCCGGGATCTTCTCGAACGGGGTCCCGGGGGCGATACCGCCGTCCGGATCTCCCACGGCCGGGTCATACTCGTATCCGCAAACGGTGCATCGATACTTGTCCATCTTCAACTTCTCCTCGGTGGATTTGATTTATCAAAAAGAATTTTTCACGTCGGCAAGCGCCCTGCGCTCGTCGGCGTTCAGCAACACGTCGATTTCCAGCATCGGCAGCAATTCGTCGCCGATCTCGGCGATCCGCGCGCAGCTGGGGGTGATGCTCACGCCCTCCGGCGGCCGCGTCGGCACGCGGCCGTCGGCGAGCCGCAGCGTCACGTCGTCGACGTAGAGCGCCAGCAGGCCTTCGGGGGTCCGGAACACGAGCAGACGCTCCTCGTCGTCATCCCCGGGGGCTTTCTCGGACTTCGCACCGACGCCGAGGCGGGAACGCGGGTCGAACACAGGTATAATATTTCCGCGTACATTCACGACGCCGACCAGCAGCGGAGCGTTCGATCCAACGGCGATCAGCGGGGGGGCCATCATCACCTCGGCGACCGCAAGCGCATCGATGGCGAACTTCGAGCCGCCGAGCGTCACGGTCACGAGCTGCAGATACTTCGTCTCTTCCGAGGTCCTTCCGCCCTGTCTGCGGATCCGGTCGAGGATGTCGGAATCATGTCTGAAGGGAAGCACGGGCGTCATCGGGGCGTTTCTCCGGGATCGGCAAAGAGATTCAGACCGGAAGCTTTCGCACGGCCGGTGGCTCCGGCGGCGGGCGGTTTTCCGATCGAGGCGCGCTTGGCGCGGGTCGCGGCCCAGTCGCGCAGGCCGGCGATCTGCTCGCGCATCGTGACGGCGAGCGGGACGGTCTCGGTGAGCGCCTTGCGCAGGTCGCCCGTCTCGAGGTCGCGGCCGGCATGGAAGGCGTCGAACATGGCGCTGATGACGGCCTGTTCGATTTCCGCGCCGGAGAACCCCTCGCTGACGGCCGCGAGTTCGGCCAGATCGAACTTCGCCGGGTCACGGCGCCGCTTGGAGAGATGGATCGTGAAGATCGCGCGCCGCTCCTCGTCGGTGGGAAGATCGACGAAGAAGATCTCGTCGAAGCGGCCCTTGCGCAGCAGTTCGGCGGGCAGGTCGCGGATGTTGTTCGAGGTGGCGATGACGAACACCGGCACCGTCTTTTCCTGCAGCCAGGTGATGAAGCTGCCGAAAATGCGGCTGCTGACGCCGCCGTCGCCGCCGCCGCCCGACACGCCGGCGAACGCCTTCTCGATCTCGTCGAGCCAGAGGATGGTCGGGGAAAGCGCCTCGGCCATGCGGATGGCGCGCCGCAGGTTCTCTTCGGACTCGCCGACGTATTTCCCGAAGATCTGGCCGACGTCGAGCCGCAGCAGCGGAAGCCGCCACAGCGAGCTGATCGACTTCGAGATCAGGCTCTTGCCGCAGCCCTGGACGCCGAGCAGCAGGATGCCCTTCGGCTCGGGCAGGCCGAACTCGCGGGCGCGGGCCGTGAACGCCTCGCCGCGTTTGATCAGCCAGTCTTTCAGGATTTCCAGGCCGCCGACGTTCGCCAGCTCCTCCTGGACCTCGTAATACTCGAGCAGGCCGCTCTTGCGGATGATCTGCTTCTTTTCCGAAAGGATGAACGGGACGTCGGTTTCGTCGAACTGCAGGTCGTTCACGATCGCCCGATTGAACACATTCTCGACCTCGGCCTGTGTGAGGCCGGAAACGGACTTCACGATCCGGTCGCGGGTGTCCTCACTGAGGCTGATCTTCACCTTGCTGCCGTGGATGCGCTTCACCTCGGCGATCACGTTGTCGAGCAGGCCGGCGATCTCTTTCTGCGTGGGAATCGGGAAATCGAACACCGTGATCTCTTTCTCGAGCTCGTGCGGCACGCGCAGGATCGGCGAGAGCAAAACCAGGCTCTTGTAGCTCGTCCGGAACGCCACGGCGATGTCGCGCAGGGTGCGGCGCACCTGCAGGGGATCGCTCAGGTAGGCGGGCATCGGATCCTCGAAGAAGAGGTGGAGATCCTTGAAAACGAACAGGGCGCGCTCCTGCGACCGCAGGGCATACCGCAGCGCCTTGAGCGGGCTCACGATCGGCTCGCCCTTCGCGTCTTTGATCTCGCCGCCCTTCGGGTCGAGCAGCCCGTCGGATGCCGACCAGACCCACATCGTCTTCTGCGTGGCCTTGGCGACGTCGGCCAGGGCCGTCATGGCCCGACCTTCCTCGCTGGTCACGAGATACAGCATCGGGTATCGCGCCCGGATATGGTCGCTCAGTTCTTTGATCAAGTCCATGGTTTCCCCTCTTTCCGCCGTCTATTGTATCAAAATCTCCCCGGAGAACAAGGGGCGACGGGATGGCAACGCACGGCAAAGAATTTCTTCCGGTATCGAATGGGGAAATCTGGTATAACCGAAATATGGTGTTCAAAAATCTGTTGAACTGGATCACCGGGAGATCCCCGGAAGAATCGGCACCGGAGCCGACTCAGCCACAAAGGGAGAGACGCCGGTTCCAGCGCATCGGCCTCGAGGACGGCCTCGTATGGCTCGGCGAGCAGGGGCCGTTTCCCGTCCTGAATCTCAGCTACGGCGGCCTCAAGTTCGAGATCCCGTCCGAGCACCCCGGGAACGGCGCCGTTTCGGTCGGGCAGGTTTTCGAAGCAAGCGTTCAACTCGAAAACGTGCGGTTCGCGACGACCCTCAAGATCTGCAACCGGTTCGACACCGTGTTCGGCTGTTCCTTCGTCGGTCTGAAGCCTGCGGCATCAAGGCTGATCAGCGAATTTCTCAAGCCCCGCATCATCGGCGCATCGATGACCGAGATCGACGGTTCGCGTCTCCAGCACCACGATCCCAGCCTCCGGATGCGCTGGTTCCAGGGCGAGGAAGGAACGCAGATATTCCTCTGGCAGGCCCTCGACGGGGAGATCGTGAGGGAAGAATATTATTTCTTAGACTATATTATCACCTGGAACCAGGAAACGCAGGTGTTCCAGACGGGAAAGCTCCGTTCCGACAAGGGCAAATCGGGCTTCGGCAGAGTCGATCCGTCGACCGTCGTGTTCTTCAAGGTCCCCTCGCACCGGGCGGTCAGAATGGGCCGGAAGATCCTCGAGTGCGCGGCCCTGCCGCTGGAAGCGCGCGACCAGATGCTCGCGAACCTGATTCGCGAGGAAAAGCGTCTCTACCAGCGCTACATCATCCGCGCAGGCGACCGGGCGCCGCGATTCACCCCCGACGGGCATCCCGGCCGCCACCTCGTCGTCGCCAACCTCAGCGTCGGCGGCATCGCGTTTCTGACACCCGAAGAGGGGCTCGGCGCCGTCGGGAAACGAGGCGAACTGCTGACCGGTCGACTCGAGCTCGACGGAAACGTCGTGCCGATCCACACCCGGATCATCTACGCCACCGGCCAGATGATCGGCGGCACGCTGGAACTGGCCGGCACGGCTGGAGGCGACGAGATCGCGAGATTCCTCGCCCCCCGCCTTCTCGGCCAGTCGCTCGAAGAGATGCCTTCCCCGCTCGAGGAACTCCCCCAGAGTTTCCGAAGCTCGCGCGTCTATCTTCATGTCGGTCTTCACAACACACACGTCATCTCGGCCGTGAATCCCGACAGAAACCTGCTGGCCGGCCGGATCGCCTTCATGGACCACATCCTCGTCTGGGAACACGGCACGCTCACTTCCTGGAAGTGCCCGGGCGGCATCGTCTTTCCTCGCGACTGGGAACTCCCCCTCGACATCCTGGAGCGCGAAGCGGCTATTCCCGAGCATCTGCGAGGCATCTGCGCCGAAATGCTAGAGTCGGCGGAGCTTCCGACGGAAGTCGTCACCGCCTGGAAAAAGGTGTTGTCATGAGCGTCTCTCCCTTTGCCCCCGGAAACAGGCGCAAGGGGCACTGCTTCGGCCCCCTTCCGCCCGTTCTCGATACGAAGCTGGGACTTCTCATCTTTTGCTGTGTCGCCGCGTTCGGGGTCGTGGCGCATCTCCTGGTCACCTACGTGCTCGTGCCCGAAGCTCCGCAAGCCGCCTCGACAACGCAGAAGCGCTCCATCACGGCGACGGCTCCGGTCCGCCTCGGCACTCCCACACCGTAACGACGCCGCGGGATGATTCGACCGTTTGGGAAATACCTGTTTTTCCTGCGTCTGAGCGGAAGACTCGCGGCGAAAGCCGTTCGCACGAGGCTTCTGGGAACGATAACCCCCGACGTTCTCGTCATCGAGCTCACGGCAGCCTGCAATCTTCATTGTAGAGCATGCTATATTTCAAAAAGCGAATCGCCGCGCAAGCTGCCCAGAGACCTCGTCCTCCGGCTCCTCTCCGAATCCGAAGCGATCGGCATTCCCCATGTTTCGTTCAGCGGCGGCGAACCTCTTCTCGAAGCGGAGACAATCCTTCATTGCCTTGCGAAATTTCCCGGCACCAGCTTTTCGATTGCGACAAACGGGTTTCTGCTCCGGCGAGAACTCGTCGACAGACTTGCCGGCTTCCCGAATGTTCAGGTGATTCTCAGTACCGACGGACCGGACGCATCCGCGCGCTTCAGGCATCCTGATGCGCCCCGCCGATTCGCCGAGGCGGCGGCCCTGCTCGGGAACGCCGGCATCCGACACGGCTCCTCGACGAGGGTCTACAGGGAAAACATCGGCGAAGTCGCTTCGCCGGCCTTTCTTTCGCTTTTGTCGGATACCGGCTGCTCATTCGCCGCCTTCTCTCCGCTTCTTCCGTATGACGGGTCTTCCGGCGATCTGACGCCTCTCACCACCGACGAACGAAAGCAACTCGACCATTTCTGTCTCGAAGCTCGAAAAAGGCCTTCGCTCGAAATCATCGCCCCCTGCCTCGATCCGGGCCCCTGCGCCGGGGGAGGTCGCATCCTCTCCGTCACCCCCGCCGGCGCGATTCTCCCTTGCCCTCACATCGCCTGGAGTTGCCACCGCTTTCCGAAGCATTCGTTGAAAGAGGCTCTCGAATCGGCGTTTTTCACCGCCTTGCGAGATTCGGGCGGGAAGCGGGACAGGACTCCCTGCCTTCTCCTCGATCACCCAACCTCTCTCCAGGAACTCCTGATTCGGCATCCAGAAGCCGGCATTCCATCGGAATAATCGCAGACAATCGACGAGGGCTCCTTTCCAATTGCCGGCCTTCATACGGCTCCAGCTCTCACGTCATCCGCATTATCTGCCGATGATGAGAAGAGCAACCCATTCACGTCATCCTGCTGATGCGTCACGGTCCAGCACAAAATATCATTATCATAATTACATTGATATAAAAATCTTATTATCAATATATAGACGATGATAATAGCAATATAATGATAGATTTAAGCAGGATCGACTCTTCCAGAATGAAAGCCGCCCGTTCGCCCTGAGCTTGTCGAAAGGCGAACGCATCTCATGTCTCGCCACTCTCGGGATGAACGAGAACTCGAGAAACGACGACACAGGCCCGACTCATCTGTTGAGTCGGGCCTGTGTCGTCGTTTCAGGGAAACCGGGTGTTTCCGAAATCTCCGGCGCTGGTGCCTCAGGGCAGTTTCAAATAGCGCTTCAGCGCTTCGACAGCTCTCCCCCGGTGGCTGATCCGGTTTTTTTCCTCTTCGGAAAGCTCGGCAACGCTACAACCACGCTCCGGGAGCATGAAGACGGGGTCGAAACCGAAGCCGCACTTTCCACGGGGTTCGAAGCCAATCCGGCCTTCGAGCGTTCCTTCGAAGAAAGTCGGTGTCCCTCCACGGTTGATGTAGCAAACCACGCACCTGAACCTCGCGGATCTTTTTTCCTCAGGCAGATCGCCAAGCTCGCTCAGGAGCTTGGCGATATTTTTCTCGTGAGTCGGATTTGGCGCCGAGTAGCGCTGGGAGTGGATTCCAGGCCTTCCGCCGAGCGCATCGACCTCCAGGCCGGAATCATCGGCGAAAACCGGTTCCTTCACTAATTCCCAGAGGGCTCGCGCCTTGATCTCGGCATTTTCGTGATAGGTGCAACCCGTTTCGGCCACGTCACCGATGCCGGGAATATCGAGCTGGCATCGGAGATTCACCGATTCGCCGAGAATCGCGCCGATCTCCTGCAACTTGTGGCGGTTCCCGGTGGCAATCCAGAGTTTCATGGGAAACGTGCGATCGCCTTGTCCTGCGCGGCAAACAGTTCTTTGACGCCTTGTTCTCCGAGTTTGAGCATGGCATCGAGCTGCGCGCGGTCGAACACGCCGTGCTCGGCGGTTCCCTGGACTTCGATATATCCGCCGGCTCTCGTCATGACGAGATTCAGGTCGGTCTCGGCGCGAGAATCCTCGTAATAATCGAGATCGAGAAGGGCTTCGCCTTGGAACACGCCGACGCTGACGGCGGCAAGTCGGTTCACGATCGGATTTTCCGTGACTTTTCCCTCGGCCATCAGCTTTTTCACAGCCATCTCGAGAGCGACCATCGCGCCGGTCACGGATGCCGTCCTGGTGCCGCCATCGGCCTGAAGGACGTCGCAGTCGATCTGGAGGGTGCGCGGGCCGAGCTTTTCGAGATCGAGAGCGGCGCGGAGGGCCCTTCCGATCAGCCGCTGAATCTCATGCACGCGGCCCTTGACCGTGGTCGTGCCGTAGCCGGCGCGGGCGTTGCGTACGAGGCCGCAGCCGGGCATCAGGGCATACTCGGCAGTGATCCAGCCCTGGGGCTTGGAACGCGCCTCGACGAAGGACGGCACCTTCTCGTCGACCGTGACGGTGCAGATCACTTTCGTGTCTCCGCAGGTGATGAGAGCCGAGCCATGCGGGTATTTGACGAATCCGGGCTCGATCGAAACAGGACGCAGCTGGTCCGGGCGACGCTGATCATGACGAGGCATCGTATTTCTCCTTGTCGCGGCGCTTACATGCCGCCGTCGGGCATGAACTCGACGTGGTGATTGAAGACAAGCATCAGGACGAGGACGAGAGCGAAGAGGCCGAACATGATCATCATGAACTTGCGATGCGCCGCGGCGAGATCGTCCGGCGTCATGCGTGTCTTCATCATCTCCCGCTCGAGTTCCCGCTCGCGCTTCGTCAACTTGCGTTTGCGGCCGCCTTCCGGCGGGGTCGGGGAGGTAACCTGTTCGTCGTCCATACGTCGTTCTGCTCCTGTAAAGTGTCGGAAAGATCGTCAGGATACCACATTCCGGTCTTCCATCCAACGCCCGAGTTTTCCCTCTTCCCTTCCCCTGGGGTTTGGATTATGCTGTCGGAAAGACATTTGGCATCCCGACGAACAAGGGAGGAACGACATGATCCCTGCTATCAAGGGCAAAATCCAGAAGGGTCTCGGCGAAGGTCAGAACACCCTGCGAGAGCAAATGCCGCTTTTCAGAGAATGTTTTCCGGAAGTCGGCATCTGCCACCCCGGAACGATCAACATTCTTCTCGAGCAACCGCTGGTCGTGATCACTCCCGATTTCACCACCCGGCCTCTTCCCTGGCATCCGGCGTTCCGCGTCGTGAAGGGCGGCGAAACGTTCCAGTTCGTCCGCGTCCGCCTGACGGTAAGCGGGCATGCGCCGGTCAACGCCTGGATTTATCGCGCCCAATTCTCCCCCTACCGGGAAAACCCCTTCTACGTCGAAATCATCGCCCCGAAGATCGGCTACGTCGGCACACCAGACTGCACCGTGGAGGTGCTGAGCGGGTGTCACGCCGGCATCGTGGTGATCGGAGACGGGCAACTCGGAAAAACTCCCGACGCCGGCTCCGGCCCGAACTGACCCGCTCCCATGGAACTCCAGGGCATCACCGGGCGGGTCCGGTTCATCCCCGGACCGGTGAACATCGGCGTTGTCATGCTCGGCGGAGACCGGGTCGCGCTCATCGATTCCGGCCTCGACCGCCGGATGGCGAGACGCGTGCTGGAGCTGCTCTCGGCGTATCGGCTGGAACCCGCCGTGATTCTGAACACCCACGCTCATGCCGATCACTGCGGCGGAAACGCCTTCATCCAGAAGGCGACCGGTTGCCGCGTTCTCGCGAGCCCGACCGAGGCCGCGGCCATCGCGAACCCGCTCATGCAGGCGATCGCCCTGTACGGCGGCGCCCCACCCGACGAATTGATCAACTCCCTGATCGTCGCGGAGCCGTCCAGGGCCGAGGCCATCGAGTCGGACACGCTCGAATTCGACGATCTGAGGATCGGGGTTCTCAGGCTTGAAGGGCACTCCATCGGCCAGCTCGGCTACGTCGTCGACGGCGTCGCGTTCCTGGGCGACGCCCTGTTCCCCCTCCATACCATTCAGAAACACCGATTGCTCTTCATCTACGATCCCCTCGAGCATTTGAACACGCTCGAACGCCTGAAGACCGTCACGGCATCAACCTTCGTCGGCGGCCATTTTCCCCCGGAATCGCGGATCGACATCCTGCTGGCCGAGAACATCCGGCACGTGCGGGATGCGTTCGAGCTCGTGAAAAACCTGCTGACCGGGCCCCAGCCGTACGACCGGCTCGCGAAGCAGTTCTTCGGAAGCTTCAAATTGCAGAAGTCCGGCTGGGAACATTTCCTTCACCGCGCGACGCTCTCAGGACTGCTGTCGGCGCTGAAACGCAACGGAGAAGCCGATTACAGGGTCATGGACAATCTGCTGGTGTGGTACGGAACCGGCAAACCGGGGAACCGCGAGCTTTGAACAAAACATTTATTATTATATTCATGATTATACTATCAGCCGTCTCCCTCGCGCAGGAACCGCGCATGGAGCGGTTTCTCGTTACCAGGCCAGGCGACTCCGCCGCCTTCGTCCGGCACCCCGCCCGGCAGGCCCCGGGGCGCAGTTTCGCCCTGCGCTACCGGTTCGAGGGAAACGACGGCGCGATCCGCCGAATCTGCGAGCGAATCGAATCCGAGACCGCCATACCGAAGGACCTTTTGGAAGAGCATGAAACCGCTCTTCCCGATTCCGGTGAAGCCCTGCGGCTGAACGAAGAGCTGATGGCGGAAGCCCTCGCCTCGCTCGCCATCGCTTCAGAGGCGGTTCCGGCGACGGCGTCCGAACCGGCGCAGGCGGCGCTCCGCAAATGAGCAAATCGGCGCCCGGCCGAAGCCGGGCGCCGATGGATCGTCTCAGTGATTAGTAGCCGGAGCGGCGCTTGTTGAAGCAGTCGCGGCAGTAGACCGGCTTTTCACCCGTCGGCTTGAACGGCACCTGGGTTTCCTGGCCGCACTCGGAGCACTGAACGGTGTGCATCTGCTTCTGGCCCGAACCGGGAGGGCCGCTGCGGGTGGTCTTGCGCTGGTCGCGGCAACCCTTGCAGCGAACGGGCTCGTGCTCGAATCCTCTCTCTTTGTAGAACTGCTGCTCGGAAACGGTGAAGGTGAAGGGCTTTCCGCAGTTGCGGCAGGTGATGGTCTTGTCTTCCATTTGGCTTTCTTCCTTAAAGAATTGGTCCGAGGATCGTCAACCTGGGGGTTTGGAGTTCCGCCAGAATCAACCGGTAATTCCCATACTCCGCTCCTTTTTTTCAGGCCCGGAGCCGTCTCTCATCGATCCTCCCGGATCTCCGCCGAGACATTTGTCGTCCGTCACCGCCGCCGGAAGCCATTCGGAACGAAGGCTGACTTGCGCTCACCTCCCTGGCGCCCGATCTCGTCGAAAACGCAACCAAGCGAACGGTCACATATAAAAGATTACCAGTCAAATGCAAATGTGTCAAACGTATCGTGTACGCTTGTCGGGGGTCTCCACTCGTGATAGCATCGATAGCGGAATTTATGAGTCAGACCGGCACCAAGTTTATGTACAAGGTCGTGCTGCCGTATATCGAATCCGCGAACCCTGCCAAGCGGTTCAAAATCGAATACACGGTCGAAGCCGACGACCGGGACACCGCCCAGCAGAAGGCCGAGCGCGAGTTTCACGCCTACACGCTTTACAACAGCGCATCGTGGGTCCGGACCCTCGAGCGCGAAAACATTCGCGTCTGGCGTATCATGCCGCACTTGCCGCAGACGCCGCAGTCGATCGACAGCCTTCTCAACGACCTCACCAGCCCAGACCAGGACGTCGTCTACGCCACCCTCAAGGCGCTCGGCGAGCTCGAAGACGCGGCGGCCGGCTCGAAAGTGATCCCCTTGCTCGACCATCCGAACCCCGACCTGGCCGCTCTCGCAGCGGAAATCCTCGGGAAATTCGGAGACCAGACGAACCTCCCGCTCCTGATCTCCCGCTTCACCCCTCAGGCCCACCCGATGCTGAAAGCGTCGATCCTCTCCGCCCTCGGCAGGCTGGCCCGGGCCGGCGATCCCATCGCTGACCTGATTGCAACGGCGCTCGGCGACTCCGATAACCGCGTCCGGGCCAACGCCGTTGAACTGGTCGAGCGGCTCAGCCTGCCGACGACCACACGCATGCTGCTTCCCCTGATGGGCGACGAGGACAACCGCGTCCGGGCGAACGTCCTCAAGGCGCTCTGGTCGACCCACGACCGCAGGGCTCTCACCGCAGCCCTCCGAGACATGGCCGGCCATTCGAGCCGCTGGATGCGCGCTTCCGCGGCGTTCGTCCTCCAGCATATCGACGTTCAGGACCGCATCGCCCTGCTCAACGACCTCGCCCACGACCCGTGCCCCGAAGTCCGAACCAGCGCCTGGAAAGCTATTCTCGTCATCCGCGACCCCGGACTTCTCGGTCTCTGGCTGGAGTATCTCGCGGGGCATAACGGGGACGGTTTCGCATGCATCGCCGAGCATATCGACGCGATCGGCCAGTCGGCGTATCTGCCGCTCCTCGAGTTGAGCCGCAGGAACGACCCGGGCAAACCGTTCGCCGTCCAGTTCCTCGACCGGCTCGAAGAGCTCTGCCGCCGCAGACACGGCTGGCTCGCCTGGCTTTTCCTGAAGCAGCAGCGCATCGCCAGCAAACTTTTCTAGGGAAACGCGCGCGCCGGCGTTTGCCCCTTTCCCTTCTCTGTGTTAGCATGGAGCAATTACGGTCGCCGTTGCGACCGATCGCATCTTTGCACAGGATTCACCCATGAAAGAACAAGCCCCGAAAATGAAGACGATCGCGCTGTATGTGCTGCTGCTGATCATCTTTCTGACAGCTTTCACCAACATCGCAAACACGAAAAAGGTCGAAAAAATCAAGTATTCCGAGTTTCTCAAGATGCTCGGCCAGAAAGCCAACCCGCGCGTCATGAGCGTCAAGATCAACGACCGCGAGATCACCGGCCAGGCCGTCAGCACCAACCTGCTTTCGCCCGAAAAGGGTGCCGTGCAGATGCAGTTCCAGACCATCGTCCCCGACGACCCGGGGATCATGCAGATCATCCGCGACAGCGGCGTCACGATCGAAGCCGAGCCGCCGGCACAGATGTCGTGGTGGCTGAACCTGCTGATCAACTGGTTCCCCTTCATCCTGCTGATCGGCGCCTGGATCTACATCCTGCAGAAAATGCAGGGCGGCGGCGCCAAGGCCCTCAGCTTCGGCAAAAGCCGGGCCCGCATGGTCGACACGACCGAAAAGCGCGTCATGTTCAAAGACGTGGCGGGGACCGAAGAAGCCAAACAGGACCTCGAGGAAGTCGTCGACTTCCTGAAAGACCCGAAGAAGTTCACCGAGCTCGGCGCGAAGATCCCGCGCGGCGTCCTGCTCTACGGGCCGCCAGGCACCGGCAAGACCCTGCTCGCGCGCGCCGTGGCGGGCGAGGCGAACGTGCCGTTCTTCAACATCTCCGGCTCCGAGTTCGTCGAGATGTTCGTCGGCGTCGGCGCCAGCCGCGTCCGCGACCTGTTCGAACAGGCCCGCAAGAACGCCCCCTGCATCGTCTTCATGGATGAAATCGACGCGGTCGGCCGCCAGCGCGGCGCCGGCCTCGGCGGCGGCCACGACGAGCGCGAGCAGACGCTGAACCAGCTTCTGGTCGAGATGGACGGCTTCGACAACACCAAGGGCATCATCCTCGTGGCCGCCACGAACCGCCCCGACGTGCTCGACCCCGCCCTGCTGCGTCCCGGCCGGTTCGACCGCCGCATCGTCGTCGACCAGCCCGACCTGAAGGGCCGCGAAGAAATCCTCAAGATCCACACCCGCGACAAGCCGATCGCCGACGACGTCGAATTGTCGGTACTGGCGCGCCGCACCCCCGGCTTCGTCGGGGCCGACCTGGCGAACCTCGCCAACGAGGCGGCGATTCTCGCGGCCCGGTACGGCCGCCGCGTCATCCACATGAACGACTTCGAAGAGTCGATCGACCGCGTCATCGCCGGATCGGAACGCAAGAGCCGCATCATCTCCGAAAAAGAAAAGAAGAACACGGCGTTCCACGAGATGGGCCACGCCCTCGTCGCCGTCGCGCTTCCCGACACCGATCCCGTCCACAAGGTCACGATCATCCCGCGCGGCATGGCGCTCGGCATGACCATGCAGCTGCCGCTCGAGGACAAACTCACCGTCTCGCGCACCCAGCTCACCAACCAGATCTGCGTGCTGCTCGGCGGCCGCATCGCCGAAGAATTGATGTTCGGCGAGCTGACGTCGGGCGCGAAAAACGACATCGAGCGCGCCACGAAAATCGCCCGCAAGATGGTCTGCGAGCTTGGCATGAGCGACGAGATCGGCCCTCTCTACCTGACCGACGACGATCACGCGATTTTCCTGGGACGCGACTTCAACCGCCGCCGCGACATCTCCGAGGAAACCGCCAAGAAGATCGACAGCGAAGTCCGGCGCCTGATCGACACGTCATATCAGAAGGCCCGCGACATCCTCACCGCGATGAAAGCCGACCTGGAGCGGATTTCTCTCGTCCTTCTCCAGAGGGAAACGATCTCCGGCGCCGAACTGAAAGACCTGCTCGACGGAAAGGAACTCCCGCCGCTCCGTGCCGAGCCGCCAAAGCCCGAGGCTCCGGCGGCGCCCACCCCGACCGAACCGGCGGATACTCCGTCATGGCCGGGCACGACCGACTCGGAATCCCCTGAACCGGCCCGCTGAGGCGGTCATGAGCGCATCGAAAAGCCTGCTTTTCGTTCTCGGTACCCGCCCCGAAGTCGTGAAACTCGCCCCGGTCATTCGGGAAGCCCGTTCGCGGCCTGGCGTGACGGCCACCGTCCTCCACACCGGTCAGCATCGGGAAATGGCCGCTGAGATGTTCGGGCTTTTCGGCATCACCCCCGACATCGACCTTGCCGTGATGCAGCCGAACCAGACCCTGTTCTCGGTTTCGGCAAAAATTCTCGAAGGTCTCGATGCCGTTCTGCGCGAACGCCGCTTCGACACGATTCTCGTCCAGGGCGACACGACAACCGCCTTTCTCGGAGCGCTCGCCGGCTATTATACAAAGACCCGCGTCGCTCACGTCGAGGCGGGCCTGCGAACCCACGACAAGTTCAGCCCGTATCCCGAGGAAATGAACCGCCGGCTCGCCGGCGCGCTCACGGATATCCACTTTCCGCCCACAGCCCGCGCGAAAAACAATCTTCTGGCGGAAGGCTACCAGGAAGACCGGATCGTCGTCACCGGCA
Organism: Candidatus Ozemobacteraceae bacterium; assembly: GCA_035373905.1. Classification (NCBI taxonomy): domain Bacteria; phylum Candidatus Rifleibacteriota; class Candidatus Ozemibacteria; family Candidatus Ozemibacteraceae; species Candidatus Ozemibacteraceae bacterium. The sequence continues at coordinate 117,430 of DAOSOK010000008.1, forward strand.
ACACCGTCATCGACGCCCTGCTGTGGGCTCTCGAAATGCCCTACACGCCGTCTCCTGAGCTGGAACCCCTGTTGAACGGTCCCGGCCGGATGGTTCTCGCTACGACGCACCGGCGGGAAAGCTTCGGGGAACCGCATCGCCGGGTCTTCCAGGCATTTCTCCAGATCGCTGACGAGTTCCCGGATGTTCGATTCATCTTCCCGGTGCATCCGAACCCGAACGTCAGGGCGGAAGTCGCCCGCCAGCTGGGTAACCACCCCCGAATTCACCTGCTCGCGCCGCTCGGATATCTCGATTTCATCCACGCCATGTCGGCCGCCACGATCATCCTCTCGGATTCAGGCGGCGTCCAGGAAGAAGCCCCGACGTTGAAAAAACCGGTCCTGGTCCTGCGCGATCAAACAGAACGCCCGGAAGGTCTCGAAACCGGATGCCTGAAGCTCGTGGGAACGGATACGGAAAAGATTTTTGGAGAAGCCAAAAGGCTTTTGACAGACGTCTCATATTATCAAAATATGATTAAAAGCCCAAATCCTTATGGCGACGGGCTTGCATCTAAACGAATAATTGATAATGTAATCAGTAAAATCAGCTAATTATCAATACATGGATATTTTTTTGCTAGCTTCAAGCCCGCTTTCCTCGCTCGCCCGCGATGGACACAAGTAAACTCTCGCATCAGAGAGGGATCAGAAGCAAGTGAACAATAATGTTGATTTACTCATTATTCTATTTATATTATCATTATTTTGTTTGCTACCTTTGTTTTCCCAGGACCTTCCCGTAGGAATTGTCGTTGATCCCGGGCATCCGTCTGAAAATGGTCTCGGGGCTCAAACAAAACATGGGGTCAGAGAGGTTGATCTCAACTGGGAGTTTTCCATGGCCCTGCATGAGGCCTTGTCCCGAAACTCCACATTCCAGCCCCTTCTCACCAAACGATCCGTTGAGGAGGTTGTCACTAATCGCCGTCGGGCGGAGATCGCCAACGAGGCATCCGCGTCTCTCATGGTGCGTATCCACTGTGACAGCGGACGAGGCCACGGGCTCACCATGTATTATCCTTCCGGCCCTGGAAAACTCGGCACGGACGAAGGACCACCCGCGGAGGTTTGTTCTGCAAGCGCACATCTGGCCACGCATCTGCAGAACGTCCTTGAAAAGCGTCTTGAAGAGGTTTTCAGGGTGAACCCCCTGAGAACCGATCGCCAGACCGCCATCGGTTCCCGCCAGGGTGCTCTTACAGGGTCGATCTTCAGCCGCGTTCCGGTCGTGACCGTCGAACTCGGGTATCTCGACAATCCGGCCGACGTCGCCTTCCTGACCGCGACTGACACCCGGCGCTTGCTCGTCGAAGCGCTTGCAGAGGGCATCAGGACGTATCCCGGTTTTTCCTCGACTCCCTGAAAGATTCGACGAAACCCGCTCTCAGGCACGCTTCGGCAAAAAACCGTGCGAACAATCCCTTCACGTCATCAAGAGAGTAAGGCTTTCGCAGTTCCCCCTCGAATTCGAAGCAGAAGACCGGATCACACACAACGAACCCGCATGCCTCGCGCAGGCAGAGTCCACGACGTTCCCTGGATCGTGGCGGTTTTCCGTTCGCGCCGAGTCCGTCAAAGCACGAGTGCCGCGAACCCGCCGACGAGTTCAGGGTGAACAGGCGGCTTTCATCCTTCAGGACTCCCTAATTCTGGATACGAACGATAGAGAAAGCTATATTTCCGTTTCCTGGATCGGAAATCCTGACGGTCGTGAACTGGTCGGCGTATCCGGTCGGCGGGAGATACTCGATGAACCGCCAGGCCGTGCCGCAGACGCTTCCGCTGAAACCGCTTCCGAAATTCTTCTGCGCCTTTTTCAGCCCGTCGAGGGCGACATCCATCTGGTAATCCGTCGCCATGCCGGTCAGGCCCTTGTTGTTGCGGTACATCGCCGCGCCCCACTCCCGGAAAAGCTGGTCGAACGGCTTTCCGCCGGAATGGGCCTCGACGTTCGCCGTGCCGTTCGAGGTGGACTGGACCATGGCGCGGATCGCGGCACCACCGAGACGTTCATACAGGTGATGAGCGAACAGGCCCGCGCAGCCGTAGTTTGCGACCGTGGCGTCATTCGGCCAGACCGTCAACGGCAGACGTTCGGGGATTTCCGCATAGGGTTCGAAGCGGGGATCCGGGGCGTTCGCATACCGCACTTCGGCACCCACGCTCAGCCCCTCGTTCAGCCAGTCGGCTTCCTCGCCGACGTTGTTCTGGATATGGGCCCAGGTGTTGACCAGGTGCTGGAACTCGTGCACCAGAGTCTGGGTCGTCGCCTCTTTCCACCAGTCGACGGAGTACCCGGCGCCGGACTTGAAAACCCACATATTGAACATGTCGCGGCCGTTCGAATTGGGATCGGCCGGCATCAGGTCCTTCGGGTCGAAGAAACCGGCCGCACCGAACGCGTTCACGAGCGGCGTGAAGAGAATCGTGACCTTGCCGTCTCCGCTCAGGTTCGAGGGAGAGCCGTAGTTGTCATTGATGAACGAAAAGATCCGGGCGTCGAACTTGCTGGCGAACTCGGTCATCATCGCATCGGTGACGTCGGCGGGGGAATAGCCGTTGAACTCGTTCTGGTCGATGAAAATCTTGCACTTCGCGCCGATGACGGCCAGTCGGGCCGATCGCGCCTGGTATCCCGATGGCGAGTAGACCTTGAACGTGTGGACGTCGCCGACGTTCGCCTCGCTGGCGCGGATGGCCGGCCTGACTCCCGTCGTCGCGGAAAGGCGATACGGGCTCTCGGCCGCCTTGCGGCGCATCACGGCGTCGATCGCGGCCTGGCCTGTCGGAACGCCGGACTGGATGACCGAGAACGCCGGCGCCGCGGAAACGGATGGAAGGACCGTTCCGCCCCCGTTGACGTCGAAAGAATGGTCCGCGCCGGTTCGATCGAGCGAGTAGACCAGGACGCCGAATTTTCCCTGGCCGGACGGCGTCGTCAGCGCCACCTCGCGGCCGCCGCCGGCAAGCCCGACGTGGCGCACCTCGCCGACGTCGAGCCGCGCGGTTTCCATCACGCGGACCTGGATCGTCGCCGTGGCGGCGCTTCCCCGGCCGTCCCGGGCTTCGCAAGCAAGCGTGTAGGTCTGCGAACCGGCGCCGGGAACCCAGGACGTCCGGGCGGAGGCGCCGTCTGCAAACGTGCCACCGGTCGCCGTCCAGCGATAGGACAACGCGTCGCCATCGGCATCGTATCCCGTGGCAAGAACCGAGACGTTCACACCTTCGGCCGTCACCACCCGCGAGGAGGAAACCGAGATCGCCGGGGCATTGTTCGGGCTCGCCGAGATGCTGAAAACGCGTGTGGCGCTCGCCAGGCCGCCGCGGCCGTCGTTCGCAAGGCACGTGATCGTGGCAACGCCTGCCGACGAGGGAGCGCGCCAGAGAACGGACGGCCCGTTCGTCGCCGACAGCGTGCCGCCGCTCGCCGCCCAGGCATAGGAAAGCGGGTCGCCATCGACGTCGCTTCCCTGCGCCGTCAGGGTCACGCCCGTGTTGGGGAGAAAACTCGTTCCGGTGGCTGAAATGGCAAGGGACGGAGCCGAATTCGGCGCGAGAACGCTGATCGTGAGCGTCGCCGTCGTCGATGCGCCGCGGGAATCGCCGGCCGTCAGGGTGATCGTCGCGGCTCCGGACGTCGAAGGCGACGTCCAGACGGTGGTCGTGCCGGTCGAAACCTGGAGGGATCCGCGGTCCGCCCGCCAGACGCAGTTCACGGCGTCGCCGTCGGGATCGCTGACCTGGGCCGTGAGCCGGACGCCCGTCGCATACTCGACGCGCGTGCCCGATGCGAGAATCGAGGCCGCGGGCGCCCGGTTCGTCCCGCCCGCGCCGACGGTCACGCCGAGAACGGCATGGGAACGCCCCCCGCGGCCGTCCGCGACTTCGACCGAGACGGAAGCCGTCGTATCGAAGTCCGGGGCCCGCCATCGGGCGGTCGTCTGCGCCGTGCCGGAGGACACGTACGTTCCCGCGGTGCCTCCCCAGAGGTAGGAGAGCGTGTCGCCGTCGGGATCGGATGCCGTCGCGGTCAGCGAAAGTTCGCCGTTTCGCGCGACCCGGACGGAGGTTGCGGCGGCGAGGCGGACGAGGGGCGGCCTGTTGACGCTTCCCGTCGTTTGCAGGCCGATGGCGATTTCCCCCTGGGAATTGGCCTCGAAGGTGACCGGAACGGTGACCGGCTCTTTGCCGGGTGCGGCGGCGAGGATGTCGAGCGATGTGTCCGCCGGCATCTGCACCGTCACGCGGCCCTGGGAATCGGCGGTCTGCGTCTCGCCCCAGAAGGTAACCGTGCCGCCGGTCATCGGGTTTCCTTCCGAATCCCGGACGATCATCGTGACGGCGCGGTCCGCCCGCCGGATTCCGAGATCGAGCTGGCGTTCGCGCTGCTGATCGCTCAAGGTGATGCCTTCGGAACGGGATCTGAATATACCTTTCGATATATCATTATGTCTCACGATCAGATGATACGTGGTTCCGACCGGCAGGTTGTCGATCGTGAACCTGCCGTCCGATGACGAGACGGCGCTGCGGTCGGGCAGTTCCTCGATCCAGACGGACGCGCCGGACAGCGGCTGGCCCGTGGGGGCCGCCGCCGCGACCCTGCCGGAGGCGATCAGCCCGTTGTCGAGAACGCGGCCCGAAACCACGCCCGTCGAGCCGTTGAGTGCCTGGCCGAACGGATCGTCGCCGACGCCCCCTCCACATCCGAAACTGAGCAGAACCGCTCCGAGCGCCGCGGCGAGAGCAATCCGTCTGTATTGTTGCATGTGTTCAGTCTCCGTCCGTTTCCGGTCCCTTGCCCCCGAAAACCCCTGTCCCCAGGACATCGAGCGCGTTCCGTTCGGTCGCGGAGAGGGCTGCCAGCGCTTTGTCGAGCGAGGGCCCGCGTTGCTTTTCGAGGAACAGGCGCATGATCTGGAAGAACGCGTCGGTGCGGGTCGCATCCGAAAGCCGTTTTCTGGCTTCAAGCAGTTTTCCGACGTCCTCGGGACGCGCGATCTCAAGAATATAATGAGCGATATCTTTTACGTCCTCGGCGGACTGCGTTCCGAGAGATTCGAGAAGCCGCTTGAGCCCGTCATCGCGGTTCTGGAGCAGGGACGCGAGGCCCAGGGCGTGCAAACCGACGAAATGGGTCGGACTGGCCGTGAGCTTTTCCAGTTCCACGCGGTTTTTCTGGGAAAACAGCGCATAGAGAGCATTGATGCGGATTTCGTAGGTCTCGCTCTCGCGGGACGCGATGCCGGCGAGAATTGAGCCGGTCTTGTCGGCGGGACACCCGCCGAGCGACGAGACCGCCATGAGGCGCACTTCCGGGGCCGGGTCGGCAAGCATTCGCTCGAGGTGTTCCGGCGCGCCGGCGTCGGCGATCTTCGACATCGACTCGACGGCCATCTGCCGGACCCATTTGTCCGGGTGGGAGAGCCCCTCCTGGATCATCGCCAGGAACGGCAGGTTGAACTCGGCGAGATCGACGACCTTGAGGATCAGGCCGGCAAAGTCGTCGCCAAGACCGAGAATGGCGTTCAGCACGTCTTTGGCGAGTTCGGGAGACCTGTTCTGCCACTCGATGCGGAACTGCGTGTGCAGGGTCGGCGAGGCAGGGTTCATCAGGAGCCGCAGCATGCTGTCGCCCCCGAGAATCCGGAGAGCGAACAGGGCCGTCTCCGTGAAATGGAAGCCTGCATACTGATCAATATATTTCAACGCCCGGCTGACGCCCTTCAGGATGAGCGGGATGCAGGCGGGGTCCTTTCCCATGGCGAGAATCTCGACGGCCTTTCCCTGCCGCACCAGGTCGCCTTCCTCCCTGAGCATCGCCTCTGCCGCGGCGAGAGGGGCAGGCATGTCGACGCGCCTGCGAACGCCGGACCGGTTGGCGACGTCGGCAAACGCCGAAACGAGGTGCGGATGGCATGAGACGTCGCTGAGTTCGACGGCGCGCAGGATTCTCGGGAGAATCTTTCTGCCCCGCCCCGGATGAAAAAACAGGAAGTCCTCGACCTTCATCGAGACGTGCTTCTGGCGATCGGCCGGCAGCGCCGGCAGCTGCTGCAGAAGCACCGCAACCGAGAACCCTTTCAGGTCGATGATGTCGCAGACGGCGTCGTCGAGCTTCGCCATGGGCACGCGCCCCAGCCGTCGCACCCGGCTTCGGAGGCGGCGCAGATCGTATTTCAACGGAACGGATTCATCGGAAATGCGGTGAGTGGGCATGGTTGGGAAAATCTCCTTCGGACGGCCGGGGCCGGCCGGGTCACAATGCGGCGAGCAGGGCCGAGACGCGCTGTTTGTCGAGCTGATCGGCGACGGATATCTCGAGCATCCGCTTTGTTTCGGCCTTCAGCCGTTCGCGCTGGGTGTAGTTGAGGGCGCGGCATACCGTCAGGCCGGCAAGCACCGCGTACAGGGCGTCGCTTTCCATGGCCCGCTGCCAGCACATCCAGAATTTCGGCACTTTGTTGCGGGCGAGGTTCGCCATCGCGGCGGCGGCGAGCGCTTCGGCGTTTTCCGGGTCGTCGGCCAGCGCAGCATCGAAATGGTGCACGGCTTCGTTGAACTCGCCGGAATACAGGCAGACTTTGCCGTTGAGGATGTGCTCTTCGAGGAAGTTCGGCCGGATCTCGCCGATGCGCTGCAGGAGCGTCTTTACCTCGGCGGCCTTGCCGGCGGCCATGGCGAGTTCGACGAGGGTGACCAGCTCGACCAGGCTCTCGATGCCGTCCTGGAAGGCCTCCCAGACCGGCGATGCGTCCATCGGCCGGCCGCGCAGGATGCAGAGCCGCGAGAACCAGACCGCCGACTCCTCGTCGCGGGGCGTCAGGGTCAGCAGCTTCTTGAACACCCGGTCGGCCTCGTCGTAGGCGTTGAGACGGACGCCGAGATACCCGCGCAGGAACAGGCAGTGCGTGTTGTCGGGGTTCTCGGAAAGCGGCTTTTCGAGCATCTGCCAGGCGGCCTTGAAGTCGCGTTCCAGCAGGTCGAGCTCGACGAGCGCGAGCGCCAGGTCGACCGACATCGGCTGGTCGCGCAGCGAATCCTGGAGGAACCGGCGGGCGTCGCCCACGCGGCCGCCCATCGCAACGGACTTTGCGAGGTTGATGCGCGCCCGCACGTCGCGGGGCATGACGTGATATATTTCATTATATACATCAGCGGCGGCGTTGAATCGGCGGGCCTGGAACAGCAGGTTCGCCATCTCGCCCGCCACAAACATGTCGGCGGGGTCCTTCCGGCGCAGCTTCGCGAACGCCTCGAGGGCGTCCTCGACACTGACCTTCCCGTCGTAGAGCCCGTCAAGAATGTCGTACACGTCGGTTTCGAACAGGCTGCTCTTCGCCTCGATCGCCTCGGCCTCGAGCCGTTTGCGAAGCGCGGGAAGCTTGCGCATCAGCTCTTCGAGCTTGGCGCGCAGGTCGGGCTGCTGCGGATCGTTTTCCAGCGCTCGCTTGAGGTGGTCGACGGCGTTCTCGACCTCGTTCTGGCCGATCAGCAGATCGACCATCAGAAGGTGCAGCGAGGGGTTCCGCGGATCGAGCATCAGGGCCCGCTTGAGCGAGGTGATCGCCTTGTCCTTCATGTCGAGAACGATCTGGCACCGCACCAGGCCTTCGAGCGCGGCCGACGAGTCGACGGCGGCGCTGACGGCTTTCCGATACACGTCGAGAGCCTCGGGATACCGTTTTTGCTCGTACAGCATCCGGCCGAGATCGAGCAGGGTGTTCGCATCGCCGACCAGGTGCTCGAGCATGCCCAGCATCAGCGACGCGGCCTCTTCCTTCCGGCCGAGCAGCAGGAGGGACTGGATGAGCGAGCGGCGGACGGCGAGATCTTCCGGCAGAACGGCCATCGCGCGCTCGAAAACCGTCAGCGCTTTCGCGGCCTCTTCCTTGTAGAGATACGCTTTCCCGAGGTTGAACAGGGCCAGCGCGTTGTCGGGATGGTCGGCGAGTACCTTCGTCAGAAGCTGGGTCGATTTGTCGGGCATCCCCTTCTGCAGGTAGGCGGCCCCGAGGTTGATCAGCACGTCGACGTTGCCCGGCTCGAGATCGAGGGCGCGGCTGTACTCCGAGATGGCATGGTCGATCATGCCGCGTTCCTGGTATTCAACGCCTTTTTGAAACAGTTCGGCAGCGGTTTCCATGGTCAGAATTCATCCTCCCGGCCGCCACTCTGCCTGCCGCCCCCGCCCGCCTGCGGCGACGACGGCGCCGGTCCTCGGTTCTTGCGCTTCACTTCCTTGTATTTCTCGAGGTTTTCGATCATGGCGTTGTAGTTTTCGACCTCCTGCGGCGCGCATTCGCGGAACCGCGAATAGGATTCGTAATAGCGGAAGAAGATGCGGGAATTGATCGCCCCCATCTTGTTTTTCGCGATCAGCAGCTCGCTGATCGGGATCATGAAATTGTCTTTGCCCCACTCCCATTCGAGGAATGGCGTCTCGAAATCGTTGAGGTAGTCGCAGTACAGGAACATCACGACATACGGGTCGTACAGCAGGCCCATGATTTCCTCGAGGTCTTCGCGCACGGGGCGGCGATTGCTGATGGCCTTCGGCAGGCCTGCCGTGGCGATGAGCGTCACGCCCTCGACGGCGGAGATCGTTTTCAGCTCGGCCGAAAGCAGGTTGCACCGCTCGTTGAAGTTCAGCCGGTCGTTCTTGATGTGAATCTTGAAGATCGGGTCGATGATCACGGCCACGTCGCCGCCGCGCTCGAGCTTCGTGCGCTTGACCAGCTTGCGCACGTCGTCGAGGAAGATGCGGCCGTTTCCCTCGTCGATGATGAGAAGCCGCTCCCGCATCTCCGCGACCTTTGCGAGGCCGTCCTGGCGCCGCTGTTCGAACGCAACATTGGCCAGATACGGGTTCTTCACGTAATCGATCGGCACGTCGGAGGCGTGCGCCACGAGCTTGGCCGTGACGTCGAGCCGATTGAGGTCGAGGCTGAAATACAGCACGGTCAGCTCGGGGTTGCTCGCGGCCAGGTCCCAGGCGAGCTGGGTGACGAAGGTCGATTTGCCCATGCCGACGCCGCCCGTGACGAGGTAAAACTGTTTCTGGATGCCGTTCAGGCGTTCCTGCAGAATCGGGAAGTCGGTTTCGTAGCCGATATACCCTTTGCGGCGCTGCCGATGCTCCTGCACCAGTTCGCGCATCTCGTCGATGTGGGCGTCCATGTTGCGGATATACCCGGCGCTGCCCTGCAGGAACAGCGTGCGCAGCTCCTGAATGCAGCCGCCGAGCACTTCGTAGGCATCGTCGGATGAGCGGGCGACCTTCTCGGCGTACAGAACCAACAGACGCCGGGCCTGGGTGCGCACGTTGCGGTCGCGGATGCGGTCGACGACCGGCTCGATGTCTTCGGTCATCGCGACGCCCGGAGCGCCGAAGGGGGCCGTGAACAGCCGTTGCACGCGTTCGCGACCGATCCATTCGATGAGCGGCTTGCCCGCTTTGCGCTCGTTCTCCAGGCGCCGCGTGACGTTCGCAGCGTTCAGCGCCTCTTCCGCCTCGATCGTGTCGAGGAACACGCCCAGCAGCGCCCGATTCGACTCGACGCCCTGGAAGTCAGAAACGGTGAACCGCTTGTCGCGCAGCTGTTTTCCGATGATGGCCGGATCGAACGCGAGGTTGGCGAGAATGATCTCCTCGTCGACGGCCATTTCGTGCAGCATCTGGTCGAGAACCGTGAGTTGCTCGCCGGCGGCTGGCGGCAACGAGACAACCGCGCCGGTTTCCCTGTCTGGAACGGGATTTTCCTGCTCGGTCGCGCGTCGACGGCTTTTTGCCACGCATGCCTCCGGAGAGAATAGGTGAGAGTGGGGATATCCTACCATCCCGACGTCGAATCCGCAACAGACGGCCTCTGATCAGATCGGCATCAGACGCAGAATCTCTCCCTCAAAAGGCCGGGCGTTTTCGGATACGTTCCGCGCAGGTTTTCATACGCGTGCGGCGTAGGGAGCTTTGGTATAATACGGCCCGAACCGGAGAATACGAACGATGAAAAATGACAGACCGTCATAGCCAGGAGTCATCGATGAGACAGGCCAAACCATCGGTTCTTTTTGTCGACGGCGACCAGAACATCCTGGACGGCTTGAGACGCCTGGTCCTCGCCCGGCGCCTGGACTGGCTCACCTATTACGTGAAAACGCCTCGCGAAGCGCTCGAATCGATCGTGAACTTCCCCCCCGACGTCATCATCGCGGATCTGTTCCTGCCGCCGGTATACGGCGAAACGCTGCTCGAGATCGCCCGAAGGGCCCATCCCGAAATCGTTCGGATGGTCCTCTCGACCGAAGCCGACAGAGAGTCCGAGGCGTTTCTCCGGTCGACGCAGTCGGCCCAGCAGTTTCTCACCAAGCCCTGCAGGATCGAGGAACTGGAGACGGCGGTGCAACGGGCGCTCAACCTGCGGCATCTCCTCCGTCAGCCGCGCCTGGTCAGAATCATCGGCGGCATTCCGAACCTGCCGAGCCTGCCGCCCCTCTACAACGAGCTTGCCCGAGAACTCGAGTCCGACACGGCCTCCCTCGACCGGATCGGCGACATCATCTCGAAAGATCTCTCGATGACGGCCCGGCTGCTGCACCTGGTGAACTCGGCCCTGTTCGGGCTTCCGCGCCGGATTACGAGCCCGAAGGAGGCGGCAGGTCTGCTCGGGATCAACATGATAAAGTCTCTCGTATTATATGCTAAGCTATTTTATGCCGCTCCGGAATCGCCCATTCCCGGCCTCTCGCTGGATGACATCTGGGCTCACAGCTCGCTGACATCCGTCCTCTCGCGGGAAATCGTCCGGGCCGAGCGGGGAACGCAGCACATGATGGAGGAAGCCATGCTCGCGGGCATGATGCACGACTTCGGAAAACTGCTGATCATGGATGCGGACAGTTACATACGCCCGATTCTCCGCCGGTTCCGCGAGGGCGAGGAGTTCACGAAGGCGGAGTATGCGGAATACGCGACCTCCCACGCCGAAATCGGCGCGTATCTTCTCGGCCTGTGGGGCTTTCCCGATGCGGTCGTGGAAGCCGTCGCCTGCCATCACCGCCCGTCGCAACTGCGTCAGAGCGAATTTTCACTGGTCACGGCGGTGCATGTGGCGAACGCGCTTCTCCAAAACGCCGCCCAGCCGGCGCTCGACGAGGAGTATCTTGCGGACATCGGCATGACGTCACACGTTTCCGACTGGCTCGCACTCTGCAACCGGCACATCGGGAAAATTCGCGGATGAGCCTCTTTCCAGCGAAGTCAAAGCCCCGCATTCTCCTGGTCGACGACGATCCGGCTCTTCTGGCGTCGTACAGCCGCGATCTCGTGGGAACGTGGGACGTATCCTCGGCCGGAGACGGAACCGCAGGATTGCGCGCCGTCGAGGCCGGCCCGACCTTCGCGGTCGTCGTGTCCAACTTCCGGATGCCCGGCATGGACGGCGCGGCTTTCCTCAGGAACGTGAAAGAGATCGCACCGGAAACGACCCGCATCATGCTCACGGGCGAACTGGACCTCGGGGTCGCAGTCCAGGCCGTGAACGAGGCCAGCATTTTCCGTTTTCTGACCAAGCCGTGCTCGGCAGACCAGCTTCAGGCGGCTCTCACGGAAGGGCTGAAACTGCATGAACTCGTCCAGGCCGAAAAAGCCGCCAGGAGCCAGGAACTTCATATTGCAAGCGAAATACAACAGACGCTCCTGTTCGGGAACGTGCCGGCGGTCGTCAGCGGCGTCGATTTTGCCTGTTTTACCCAGCCTTCTCAGGGAATCGACGGCGATTTCATCGACATCATCGAGCACCGCACCGGCTGTTTCGACGTCATCGTCGGCGATGTGATGGGAAAGGGCCTTCACGCGGCGCTCATCGGAGCGGGAACGAAGCACGCGTTCGCACGGGCGTTCGGCCGCCTCGCCATCGCGAACTGCGAAGCGGGCTCGCAGGAAATTCCCTCTCCCGAAATGATCGTCCGGCGCGTCCATGAGGACGTCGGCGAGAATCTCGCCACGCTCGACAGCTTCGCCACCCTGGTGTATGCGAGATTCGATCTGAAGGCCCACAAACTCATCTGGGTCGACGCCGGACACACGACGAGCCTCGTCTACTCCGCGAAAAGCCGCCGTTTCACGCACCTGAAAGGCGATTTCCAACCGCTCGGCTTTCCCGAACTCAAGCGTTACCACCAGCTCGAACACCCGATCAGGTCAGGCGACATCGCCTTTTTCTATTCCGACGGCTTCACCGAACGGCGAAACGACGAAGGCCGGATGTTCGGCATCGAAGGCCTCGAAACCCTCATCGCCGCCGCCCCCGAAGCCCCGCCCAAAGCCCTGCTCGAAACCATTTTCAAACACGTCTCCGACTTCGGCGGCAACACACCTTTCAACGACGACCTCACCGGCATCCTCGTAAAAATTCGCTAGTCCACCGAACGGAACCCATTCTTCCGTAGGGGCGGGTTTGAAACCCGCCCCAATCGTGTCAACCGGTTGCCTATTTCGATATTTTATATTATATTGAAACCAATATTTCCTTGGCATCTGCGGGATCGACATACATGGTCTTCTGATGCGTGTAATTGACGCGCCCGGCCCCGCCGCCGGGAATGCGCTTGATGTGCGCGATATCCGTATAATCGACCGGCACCTTCGAGCTTTGCCGCGCGAAACTGAACCAGGCCGCAAGCACGGCGCCCCGCCTCAGGTCTTCATCCGTCGGCGTCCCGCCCGGCCGTCGGGCAACGACATGCGCCCCCGGAACGTCGTTGGCATGGAACCAGACATCGCCCCGTTTTCCGATCTGGAAGGTGACGAGATCGTTCTGCCTCCCGTTACGACCGACGTAAAACCGGCATCCGTCTATCTCGACAAGCGGCTTGACGGCCTTCGCGGCAGCCCGCGCCCGCTCGGCGTCGTTTCGGCCTGTATGGCTCCCTCTGCGCCTGCCCGGCTTTGCCGATGGGAGAGCCACCAGATCCGCGGCCGAATCGGCGTTCTCGCACAGCCAGATCTGCTCGCGAAGCCAGGCAATCTCGCCCTGCAGGTCGGCGATACGCCGGGCCGTCTCCTCGCGGCCCCGCAGCGCCTTTTTATATTTATGAAAATACTTTTGGGCGTTCTGCGCCGGCGTGCGAAGCGGATCGAGCGGGATGACGACCTCGGCGCCGGCTTCCCAATCGGTCAGCCGGCTCTCCGTCGCACGGGGAGGGATGTCACGGACATGCGTGAGCAGCAGGTCACCGCAGCGGCGCCAGGCCTCGGCGTCAGCATAGTCGCTTTGAAGCGATTTTTGGGCCTCGAGGAGTCGCTCCTTCGCTTTCAGATCGCGTTCGAAGCCCGCCTTGGCCTGTTCCCGAAGTGCTTCGAGCCGTTTTGGCCGAAGAAGCTCTGTTTCAAGCATGGCCAGGGCCGCGTTGACGGTTGCCGCTTCACGCACCCCGGCGCCAGCCGCAACGAGATGCCTCGCTTCGAATACGCTGAGAACCGGGGCGCGGCCAGGAGGCGTATAGATTCTGACGGGGATTTCCTGCGCAGTGGCCTCGACAGCGAGATCGAGAAGCAGGGCAACAGCATCCCGCTCGGGAGTCGCAGCGCGTCTGAAAGCGAGTTCCTTTGCGGAAAGGGGTGAAAACGCCGTCAGTCGGTCAGGCCATGTCTTCGGAGGCGCAGCGAGAATTTCGCCCAGGAGTTCATTCGATGCCGTTGCCGGGTTCAGCATGTTCGCGGATGGCGCCGCCGGCGGCCGATATCCCTCATGAGGGCGGTTGTTGCCGGTTTGGCGAGCCTGTTCGATGACGATTCCGTCAGCATCACAGAGAAGCAGGTTCGCAATGCGCCCGGTGAACTCGCCGATCAGCGCAAATCGCTTCGACGTGTGAAAGAACGCGTCCCGAGTCACCAGCCGCCATCGCACGATTCGATCGTTCGCGCAACCTGGCGCCGTCTCGTAAAGCTCCAGACCTTCGATACGCCCATCCTTGAGGTGTTGGTTCATCATCCGCGTCAGAGGCGACTCGATCGGCGACTCCTCCCAGCCAGGTGACAGCCGGAATCCCTGTTGCTCAGGAGTCAGGTGAATCTGCAGACACTCCCATCCCGCCGGCGTCTTCAAAACCAACCCGAACCCCGACGGCGCCAAATCGACAGCACGCGCAACGATCGGCGGCCTTCCCTTCCAGAGCGCCGCCGTCTCCCCCACATGCCGCCGCAACACCGCAAAATCCATCTTCTTCCCTCGCCCCGGAAATCATTGCTTCACAGTTACAAAAACTATCGCTCCATACCTGTAGGGGCGGTTCGCGAACCGCCCTACCAGCACAACAACGAGAATCAATCCGCAGAAGACGCAGATGAGTCAGATGTCGCAGATGAAATTCCGAAAATCCTCTATTCCTGGAGTTTCCAGGTTATCTCGAAAAGAGATAGTTCCAGGCGCTGGTTCCTATCTGCTCTCCATCTGGTTTCCATCTGCCCTTCATCTGCGGATGAGTTCCTGAAAACCGAGCATTTTTCCTCGGAGTATCTATGTGATGAAACTACGGAATCACGACCGGATCGAGGGCCGCACCTTCAAAGGGCAGCACGCGCCGCGGCCCCTTCCCGCCGTTCGTCGTCAGGGCGAGCCTCAGCCGACCTTCGTCATCACGGAAGCCATACAGATACTCGCCGCCAACCTGGATCGCCGGCCCCCAGTAATCCTGGTCCTTGATGGGAAGAACGCGCTTGTTCTTCGCATCGGCAGCCATACTCATCGGCGTGCGGTCGAGATGCCCCTGGATCGCCGAAAACGTGATGAGTTTTCCATCGGCCGCGCACCAGGGAACGGAGGCTTTGAATCCTCGCGGAATGCCCTTCTCGTCGAAATACGACTCGCCGCCCGCCAGTCGTGTGACGGTCTTGTCGGCAAGATTCATTCGATACAACGTCGCGCTCGTGAGTCTGCCGCTTTCGGCGTCGGCGTATTCAAGGGCCGCGAACACCAGGTTCGTCGTGTCAAGCCACTGGGGCCGGTCAAGCATGAGAATCGGCCCGTTGCTTCCCTCGTAACCGGGACGAACATCTTTCCCCTCGAGAACGATTTTCTGCGTCCGGGCGTTCACATCGACGATGGCGAGGCACGTATTCATCAGCGGCGCCTCGGGATCCGGAGCATAGCTGACGGCGACCTGCGCCCCGTCGGGCGAAAACGCTGGATGGGCGTATGCCCCCATGCCGATCGCGAAATTCTTCCAGGGCGCCTCAGGCGACTCGGCCTCCATCAGGTACAGCGAAGACGCTCCGCCGGCATCCGAAACGAACGCAACCGTCTTCCCGTCAGCCGTGACGGCCGGTTGCATTTCGGCACTGGACGCCGTCGTCAGGCGCGCAACCTTCATCGATTCGAGATCGATCCGGTACAGATCGGGGTTCGCACCAATCTCACCGGTGAAATACACCGCCGGCCCCGCCCAGGCGGCACCGGCCATGAAAACGCTCATAACTGCTGCAATCGCGGCTCGCTTCATAGAGAGATTCCCTCCCACTGCGTAATGTTCAACCCCAACATACTTCAACCGGCCCCTCTTCGCAAACCATCAGCGAGCAGTGGCCAGCTTTCTCATGCCATTCGTGCTGAGCCTGTCGAAGCGCGAGTGGTCTCCCCTGGGCCAGGTTCAGGGCGAAACCGGCCTTTCCGCAGTTGCACGTTCGTGCTAATCTTCTTTGTCACTCTCAATACGGTTTCGTCTGTAGCAAACTCATGCAATTCTTGAGGAGCATCCGATGCCCATCGCTGGCAAACGCGTTCTCGTCACCGGTGCCGACGGTTTCATCGGCTCGCATCTGGCCGAAGAACTGGTCAGGCAGGGCCACCGCGTGCGCGCGTTCGTGCTCTACAACTCGTTCAACAGCTGGGGCTGGCTCGATCGCTCTCCCGATGATATCAGGCGCGAACTCGACGTGTTCGCCGGCGACATCCGCGATCCTCACGGCGTGCGGCAGGCGATGCGTGACTGCGATATCGTGTTTCACCTCGCCGCCCTGATCACCATTCCGTATTCGTATCACTCGCCCGACACATATATCGATACGAATGTGAAGGGCACCCTCAACATCGTGCAGGCCGCCCGCGAACTGGGCGTTTCGCGTGTTGTTCACACGTCGACGAGCGAGGTTTACGGCACGGCCCGGTTTGTCCCGATCACCGAAGATCATCCGCTTCAGCCCCAGTCGCCCTATTCCGCCTCGAAAATCGGCGCCGACCAGATCGCGATGTCGTTCCATCACGCGTTCGGAACGCCGGTCAGCATCATCCGCCCGTTCAACACCTACGGCCCCCGCCAGTCCGCCCGCGCCGTCATCCCGACCATCATCACGCAGATCGCCGCAGGAAAACGAAAGATCAAGCTCGGTGCCGTTTCCCCGACCCGCGATTTCAATTATATTTCCGATACCGTCCGAGGCTTCCTCGCCGTTGCGGAGTCGGCAAAAGCAGTCGGCCAGGTGATAAACATCGGAAGCAACTACGAGATTTCCATCGGTGATACGGCCCGCCTCATCGCCGACGTCATGGGCGCGTCCATCGATATCGAAACCGACGAACAGCGCCTGCGCCCCGAAAACAGCGAGGTCGAACGCCTTTGGGCCGACAACAGGAAAGCGCGAGAGATGCTCGGCTGGGAACCCTCTTTCGCCGGCCGCGAAGGCCTCCGCCGCGGCATTGCCGAAACCGTCGCCTGGCTCTCGAAGCCGGAAATTCTCACCCAGTATAAAATCGATAAATACAATATCTAACATTATTAGAATAACGATGGCAGAGAAGCGGAAAATTTGCGTCATAACAGGCTCGCGCGCAGAGTATGGCCTGCTGTCACCCGTCATGCGCGCGATACGGGAACATCCGGCCCTCGCGCTGCAAATCATCGCGACCGGCGCACATCTCAGCGCAGATCATGGCAACACCTTCCGCGCTATCGAGGAGGACGGGTTCGTCATCGACGAGCGTGTTGATCTGAAACTGGCCGGCGACGCCGGGGCTGAACGCGCCAGGGCGACGGGCAGAGGCGTTTCCGGTTTCGCGGAAGCCTTCTCCCGGCTGGTTCCCGATCTCATTCTGATCCTCGGCGATCGATACGAAATCCTCGCAGCGGCGACGGCAGCCCTGTTGATGCGTATTCCCATCGCCCACATCGCCGGCGGAGATGTCACCGAAGGCGCATTCGACGATGCGATCCGCCACTGCCTGACAAAACTTTCCCATCTCCATTTCGTGACGTCGGAGTCGGCCGCCGCGCGCGTCCGGCAGCTCGGCGAAGAACCCGACCGCATTATCGTCTCCGGAAGCACCGGCCTCGACGTCATCAGGTTGTCGCCTCTGCTGGAGCGCCAGGAGGTCGAACGCCGCCTCGACTTTTCCCTGCGCGAACGGAATCTGCTGATCACGTTCCATCCCGTCACGCTCGGCAACATATCTGACGAGCGCCAACTGGACGAACTGCTTGCCGCTCTCGACATGCTCGGCCCCGATGTCGGCCTCGTTTTCACGGCGCCAAATGCAGATCCCGGGGAATCCGCCATCCGGTCGAAGATCGGTGAATATCGTGCAACGCACGCCAACGCCTGTTTGCGCGAATCGCTCGGCCAGCTTCTGTATCTGAGCACGATGAACTGTTGCGATGCCGTCGTCGGCAACTCCTCGAGCGGCATCTACGAAGCCCCGTCTCTGAAGAAGCCGACGGTGAACATCGGCGACCGCCAGGCCGGCCGGGAGCGTGCCCCATCCGTGATAGACTGTCCTCCCGATCGCACTGCAATTGCCCAGGCCATCCAAAAGTCCTTCCACCTCGACTGCACCGGGGTGACAAGTCCCTACGGCGACGGCCACGCCACCGAACGAATCATCGCCCGCCTCTCCTCCATACCAGACTTCAAATCCCTCCTCCGCAAACATTTCATCGATCTCCCCAGTGTCTTTCATGCATGAACAGCCAATGATTCGGTCGTCTCGTCCAGTTATGGAGACGGGCTTCAAATCTGTTTATCACCGATTTCGAGGTGCTCTTATGGGTGTCTTCGCGAATTACCCCGATCATCCACGAACGGAAAAGGTTTTTCGAAATTCGCAGAGTGACACTCTTGGAGCCGGCCGAACCGATCCGTACGCGAATCCCATGGCTTGCCATGCCCGTCCAGGAAGGACGGGCACCCCGCAGATCGCCAGGATGGCGATTCTAAGGGGTTCTGGCAAAGCCATGGAGATGAGCGGGAGGCAATCGGCTCGAGCCGGCGAAAAGGTGTCACGGCGCGATTTTCGAAAAACCGAGGCACACCCCGAACGTTCGCATTCGAACGGCCTATGCAAATATCCGGTTGCATGCGAGGGATTTGAAACCTCCCCGTCACAAACCATGGATATTCGTCGGCTTGAAATTCGCTATTTGAATGGGAGAAAGATCAATGTCTGAACGGCACCAACAAACCCTGATCATCGCCGAAGCCGGGGTCAATCACAACGGCTCCCCCGATCTGGCGCTGCAACTGGTCGAAATCGCCGCGAAGGCAAAAGCCGACATCGTCAAATTCCAGACCTTCAAGGCCGAACGCGTCATCAGCCGCTACGCGCCGAAGGCCGAATACCAGACCCTCACGACCGATGCCCGCGAGTCCCAGCTCGACATGGTGCGCAAGCTGGAGCTCGACGAGGAAACGCATCTGAAACTCTTCAAGCACTGCACGGAGCTCGGCATCGAATTCCTTTCGACCCCGTTCGACGAGGAGAGCGTCGATCTGCTCGTCAAGCTGGGGGTGAAGCGACTCAAGATCCCCTCGGGCGAGATCACGAACGGCCCGCTACTGCTGAAAATCGCCCGCACCGGCCTTCCCGTGATTTTCTCGACGGGTATGGCCACCCTTCCCGAGGTCGAGGAAGCTCTCGGCGTGCTGGCCTTCGGCTATTCGAACCGCCGGGAACCCCCGTCACGCGATCTGTTCAGAGACGCCCTCGCCACAGGCGCCGGGCAGGCGCACCTCGCGGCGAAAGTGACGCTCATGCACTGCACGACGGAGTATCCGGCGCCGTTCGAGGACGTGAATCTCCGTGCCATGGACACGATGCGGGAGGCATACGGCCTGCCTGTCGGCTTGTCGGACCATACGACCGGCATCACGGTCGCTCTGGCCGCTGCAGCTCGCGGCGCGGCCGTCATCGAAAAGCACTTCACCACCGACAAATCCCTTCCGGGCCCCGATCACAAGGCATCCCTCGATCCGCAGGAACTCGCGGCCCTCGTGACCGGCATCCGTCATATCGAGGTTGCCCTGGGCACCGGCGCCAAGCAACCGGCCCCGTCGGAGCGCAAGAACATCGCGATCGCGAGAAAGAGCCTGGTCGCCGCCGTTCCCATCAAGGCCGGCGAACCGTTCACCCCCGAAAATCTCACCGCCAAGCGCCCCGGCACCGGCATCTCCCCGATGGACTACTGGGCCTCGCTCGGCCACCCCGCCCATCACGACTACGACACCGACGAACCGATAGGAGCCCCGTAACATGGTCTGGGACCCCGTCTGGGAAAAAATCTTCGCCTCCCGCGCCTGGGGCCGCTACCCAGGCGAAGAACTCGTCCGCTTCGTCGCCCGGAACTTCTACGACGCCCCCGACCGCACCGCCATCAAATTTCTCGAACTCGGCTGCGGCCCCGGCCCGAATCTCTGGTTCCTCGCCCGCGAAGGCTTCACCGCCTTCGGGATCGACGGCTCGCCCTCAGCACTCAGCCAGGCCCGCGCCCGCCTGGATCAAGAGGTTCCCAACTGGCGCGGTGCCCTCCTCCAGGGCGAACTCCTCCATTTGCCCTTCCCCGACAACTCCTTCGACGCCCTCATCGACAACGAAGCCGTCTCCTGCAACTCCTTCGAAGACGCCTGCCACATCTACGCCGAAGCCCACCGCGTCCTGAAACCCGGAGGCAAACTCTTCGTCCGCACCTTCGCCACCGGCTCCTGGGGCGACGGCACCGGCACTCCCGCCGGCCACAACGCCTGGCTCGCCTCCGAAGGCCCCCTCGCCGGCGAAGGCCTCGCCCGTTTCACCGACGAACAGCAACTATTCGATCTTCTCAACGGATTTTTCCAGGACTCAGTAAAATTACTCCATTCGACTGATAAAAATGTAACTCACGCTGTCGTTGAGTGGTTCGTGCAGGCTGGCAAGGCTCTTAAATGAACACTCCCGAATTCAGTCTGATTATTACCACATACAATTCGTCTCGGACCATCGATCAAGCGTTGAAAAGCGTCGAAAATCTTGAAGACGCGAAAAACATCGAAGTCATTATCTCAGATGACGCATCTCAGGATGACACTGTCGGACATATCACAGCCTGGGCTCATCGCTGCAATGATATATTTAACAATATTATTGTAATTCCAAACGAGGTAAACTTAGGGATAGCCGGCAATCATACGCTTGCATTTGGATGCGCCACTGCTGCATTTGGAACGTATATTGGCGGAGACGACTATTTTATACGCCCAGATTTCTTTCGCAACCTGCGTCGTCATATCGATTCAAATCTGAAAATTGCAAAAACAGATCTCATATCCATATTTGAAGAGACGGGAGCGGCAATTCCGACATTTCACGAGGTCGCTCGCTTTTTCGCCTATCCATTACCTATGCAAAAACGCCTCATGTGTCTCGTCGGCAATGTTATCGCAGGCGGTCCCGGCACCATTTTGCATATCCCGACCCTGAAACAACTAGGCTATTTCGGTAAAGAAATACGTGTGTTTGAAGATTTTCAGGTCTATCTATCTTTTCTTTTCGCCGGATACCGCATTCGCATGCTGCCTGTGCAGGGCATCGCCTGGCGCCGGCACCTCGGATCCCTTTCCTATTCCCAGAAAGAGCGGATGCACGAGGCTCAGGGAGCCATCTACAACACTTACATTCGCCCCCATCTCCCTCGCCTCCCCTATATCACAAGGTCTTTAACCAAGTTGCGCTACGCTTTTCCCACGGGCATATGGGTAAAACTTTTCTGCCCTCTCTGGTGGGGTCACTTACTACACGTTTTCTTGAGAGAGGCACGAGAGCCTACTTCAACCCTGAAATCATCAGAACCGAAGATTTTGGACATAGAAGCATGACACCACTCTCTCCCTCCACAAGCAACAATCAAGATTTTATCTTGCTTCTTCGCCGCACCCAAAAATCATGTCCCTCCAACAAGCCAGTGTATTTTTCATTTTTCCAGCAATCTTTCGAAGCGGAATAATCTTCAAAAGGCAGCTGTAGATTACGAGAAAATACAACGAAATATAGAAATATATTTCACGATGATATTTTCTCATAGAGTCCCAATACACTTTCAGTCCAAAATGATCACTTGTGAATTGATTGAAAAAATCAAAATAAAATGGAATAATATGCCAAAATAAGACCTGACATTTTTCTCTTGCAAATACCCGTTTATCAAGTAGCCCCTTTTTAAGGCTTTCTTCCAGTATATTTATATATTTATTTCCAAATATCTCCGCCTCATTTCGCTGTTTTCTGATCATTTTCTGCCATTGCAAACATTCAATACTGCATGCAACCACTTTTTTCTTTTCCTCTAAAATCCTCAGCAGGATATCAAGGTGAGGGAAATCAGGCTCATATTGTTCAAACGCGCCCTGTACCTTTTCATAGACATCCCGCCTGAAAAAATAAGCGCCAGCCCATGTCGCATGATATGAAAACCTTCGAACAAGATCATTAACATTTTCAATAACCCTTTCACGGATACTTAGTTTTTTCATTCCGTGAATATAAATTATTGATGCATCCCCATTATCCCGGACAGCTTGCAAACACTTTTCGACTCCACCCGGCAAAAATAGAAAACTATCGTTATGCAGTTTTAAAAATTCGCCTTTTCCATATCTCATTGATCGTTCAAAATTACAATTTGCGCCCACAGGGATATCCGATCTGATTGAAACGATTTTTCCATGAAACATTGTCTGATACTGTTTCACAACTTCAGGAGTATTGTCCGTCGACGCGTTATCAGAAACAACTATTTCAACATCGTTGCTTTCAAGAAACACCCTCTGAGAAACAATTGATGCCAATGTTTTTTCTAAAAACGAAGCTCGATTATATGTTGGAATACAAATTGTCAACACAGGATTTTTCACGGCTGTTTATCCTGAGCTTCACTTTTTTTTGCAGATGATATTTCGACAACAAGCAGTTCAATATCTTCCCGAAAAGATATTTCAGAAATTGTTCTGGAATCGAACTCCTTCGGCAAGAGACCCCACAAATGTTGATTTTCCAACCATTTCTTTCCCTTCAGCCAGTTCCGGAAAGCATTGGCATAATCGCCACTGGCCACCGCCAGTCTGATCCCTCTTCGTTCCATGACATCCAAAAAGGTGCCATTTTTCCTTGCCATAAATGCCTCGTGGTCCAATGCCAATCCTAGACCAGAGACACTCTTTATTCCTGTTGCCCAACTTATGAAACCATCATCGAACTCGAGGAACGTCTGGCAACCAAGGCGCTGCATCTCTTTTTTAATACTCTCTCTCTCTCTGCAAATATTTGCCGCTGTGGTCCGCTCCTTTCATTACACTTATGATTGATAAAAGCATTGCCCAAGAACGTCATAAAAAAGAAAAGGACCATTCCCGACAAAAGACGACCATAGCCCCCAACATCAAGCCAGAATGGCAATATGTTAAGGAGTTCATTCACAAGCAGAGCCACAAGAATATTGGAAAAAATGACAGGAACCGCATAATACCAATATCCCTGATGCCAAAGACTGACGAACGCAACGTTGTAGAAGCACTTTCCCAATACCCCAGCGGCAATATACGAGAAAATATCGGGAAATCCTTGAAACCAGTCTCGACGCCGAAGGAATAAATAGATGGAACAAACAATCATCGGAAAAAACATCTGGAACTCTCGAATGAAATTCTCG
The DNA here is from genome assembly GCA_035373905.1 of Candidatus Ozemobacteraceae bacterium. Classification (NCBI taxonomy): domain Bacteria; phylum Candidatus Rifleibacteriota; class Candidatus Ozemibacteria; family Candidatus Ozemibacteraceae; species Candidatus Ozemibacteraceae bacterium. Next base: position 140,421 of record DAOSOK010000008.1, read on the forward strand.
GAAAAAGAGGAGTAACTGAGCATCCGATTCGCGGAAAACATGGGTTCGTCCCACGAAAAGACAGGTAGCGCAAGCCGGACCAACTCCCTGAAATTATTTACGATGGCCAAGCCAGCTTTCGCCGAACCGCTCATAGGCATGAGCACTCCGACTGTTACGATATTGTAGGCAAGATAGGAAAGTATGAAAACAAGAGGCACAACAATGCCAACGGCAACCCTTCGTGCACCTATCTCCTGGGTATGCCTCACCAGATATGCGAGAATTGCCAGCAAAATAAAAACATCGTCGAGCCGGGCAAGCACACCCAACCCCATTAAAATAGAAGCAACCACAGCGCCGACCCTATCCGAGGCAGTAAGAATCACCACGATCACAAGCGAAAAAAGAAAAAGTGATAGAGGTGATTCCATGCCATTTGCATAACTCCAAAAAGCCAAGTGATCTGGAGCAATCGGCATTGCCAATAGCCATGAAAAGCCCGGAATAAGAAATGGGAACACCACCCATATATGGGCAAGCCTTGACGTCAGTGAAAAACAAAGTATTCCAGCAGAGACAGATACTAGGGTGAGTGACACGTAGAAAACCGAAATCAGAACCTCTCCCCCATCACGGCCAAAAAGTCCGACAAATTGCAGGGCGCTCAAGCAAAATTGCCAAAGAGGATGGAACCCATTTGTCGGATTGCTCCCATCAAATGAATAGAAAGGGAGATTAGTCGAATTCTTCGTGATAGTCAGATAATAGAATGCATCATTTGCCAAAAACTGAAATGGCACCTCACCATTTCCATATCGCCACTGGTAAAGTGCCGGAAATCCGAAAACAAATCCGAAGGCAAAGAAGGCCAATAATAATTGATTAATTTTTAGAAGAAATGCCGATTTCATCTTATAGCATGAATAATAGGGTAGTGGCAGGGCTTGACTGATGGCTTTGAAGTGTACTATGGTGCCTCCAATC